>JAGUWA010000231.1 GCA_020062605.1 Parvibaculum sp.
ATGTCGATGCCGTCGATCACGCGGTCGCCCGGCAAGGGCGCGCCCGCCGCCGCGACAATGGTCGGGAAGAGGTCGAGATGCGCCACCGGCATCTTGCGCTCCGTACCCGGCTCGATCTTGCCCGGCCAGCGCATGAACAGCGGCACGCGAATGCCGCCCTCGAAATAGGTGAGCTTCCAGCCGCGATAGGGCTTGTTCACGTCCGGGATGCCGATATAGCCGGGGCCGCCATTGTCGCTTGAGAAGATGACGATGGTGTTGTCGTCGAGCCCGTTCTCCTTCAGCGCCTGCATCACGCGGCCGACGCTGCGGTCGAGCGCGCGGATCATCGCCGCATAGACGCGCTCGCGCTCGTTTTCGATATGCGACAGCGCATCGTAATCCGCTTTCGATGCCTGCAGCGGCGTATGCACGGCCCAATGCGCGAGATAGAGGAAGAAGGGCCGGTTCTTGTTCGCCTCGATCGCCTTCACTGCTTCGTCCGTATAGAAGTCGGTGAGATATCCCTTCGGCTCGAACCACTCGCCGGCATTGTAGGATGTTGCATATTGCATCCGCGCCCAGAGGAACTGGTCGATGGGATCGAAAGGCAGCTTTGCGTTCACGACCTCCGGGCTGTCTTCCGGCAGGAAGAGCCCGCTCTCCAGCATCACGCTTTCGTCAAAGCCCTGGGCGTTGGGAATGAACTCCGGCGCATTGCCCAGATGCCACTTCCCGATATGCATCGTGTGATAGCCCTTGGGTTTCAGCGCTTCTGCAAGGGTGATTTCCTCGCCCGGCAGCCCCTGTTCGCGGAAGGGCGGTGCCTTGTCGGCTGCTTCCTGGTCCACGAGCAATTCGTGAGGCCGGGTACCGTCATTGTAGAACATGTCGACGATGCGCGTCATGCCGGGCGGCGTCGGCGTGAATTCGAAGCCCGTGCGCGTGCCGTAGCGCCCGGTCATGATCATCGCCCGCGAGGGTGCGCAGGCTGCCGTCCCCGAATAGGCGCTCGAGAAATTCGCTCCATCCCGTGCAAGGGAGTCGATATGCGGCGTCTCGACGGTGCCGCCCCCAGCGCCTCCGCCGAAATAGCTGATATCGTTGAAGCCGAGATCGTCGGCAAGAATGACGACGATATTGGGCGGGCGCTGGTCCGCGGGTTGGGCCGCCGTTTCGGGGCCCTTCTCCCAAACGATTTCGCGATTCGGCGCGATCGGCGTCGCATCTCGTGCGCGTGTCGCGACCATGTAGAGGATGATGTCCTTGCGGAAGGCGTACCCCGTTCCGGCCAGCGCCGCCAGCGCGACCACAGCGGCCAGCGCGTAGATCTGCCACTTCTTCAGATTGCTCATCTGCTCCCCCAGACCCCTCAGTTGAATCTATTGGCACAAGTAATGGCATAAATTAAGCCAGCGCGGAAGCCTGCCTTCCGTAGCGGGGGCGGGCGGCCGGGCAGAAAGGCGCAACCGGCTGTTCGCGTCTGAACGGCGGTAATGCCCCTCCCAAGTTCCGAAATCGCACCCATAAGGCTATCTTGGCCCCGGCAACCGGCCGCCGCCCCTGGCGCCGCACAACAAGCATTCGGGAGACGCCCCTCATGAAGACGCGCATTACGGAACTCTTCGGCATTCAGCATCCGATCGTCCAGGGCGGCATGCATTTCGTCGGCCTCGCGGAAATGGCGGCCGCCGTTTCGAATGCCGGCGGTCTCGGCATCATCACCGGCCTCACCCAGCCGACGCCCGAAGCTCTCGCCAAGGAAATCGCGAAGTGCAACGGCATGACGGACAAGCCCTTCGGCGTGAACCTCACCTTCCTGCCGGGCTTCGCCAATCCGCCTTATCCCGAATATATCGACGCCATCGTCGCCGGCGGCGTGAAGATCATCGAAACGGCGGGCCGCAGCCCCGAAGCCTACATGCCGAAGATGAAAGAGGCCGGCATCAAGGTCATTCACAAATGCACCTCTGTCCGCCACTCGCTGAAGGCCGAGCGCATCGGCTGCGACGCGGTCAGCGTCGACGGGTTCGAATGCGGCGGACATCCGGGCGAGGACGACATCCCGAACATGATCCTGCTGCCGCGCGCAGCCGAAGAACTGAAGATTCCCTTCGTCGCCTCCGGCGGCATGGGCACGGCCTCGCAGCTCGTCGCCGCGCTCGCGCTCGGCGCCGATGGCATCAACATGGGCACGCGCTTCATCGCCACGAAGGAAGCGCCGGTGCATGAGAACGTGAAGAAGGCGCTCATCGCCGCGTCGGAGCTCGACACCCGCCTCATCATGCGCCCCTTGCGCAACACCGAACGTGTGCTGACCAATCCGGCGGTCGAGAAGATCGTCGAGATTGAGCGCGAGAAAGGTGCGAGCCTCGGCATCGAGGACATTCGCGAACTGGTTGGCGGCGTCTATCCGCGCGTCATGCAGGAAGGCGACATGGATGCGGGCGCCTGGAGCTGCGGCATGGTCGCAGGCCTCATCCACGACATCCCCACCTGCAAGGAACTGATCGACCGCATGATGGCGGAAGCCGAGACGATCATCCGCAAGCGCCTCGAAGGCCTGCTCGCGGCCTGACACGGCTGAGCCATGCAAGAGCCGCTGCCTGCTTTGGCGGGCAGCGGCTTTCTCACGCCGTCTTCGCGACCTGGAGGTTCAGTTCCTCGATCATCGCATCGCGGATCTGGAACTTCTGCACCTTGCCCGTGACCGTCATCGGAAATTCCGTCACGAAGCGCACATAGCGCGGCACCTTGTAGTGTGCGATCTGTCCTTTGCAGAAGGCCTTGATCTCGTCTTCGGTGGCGCTCTCGCCGGGCTTCAGCTTCACCCAGGCGCAGATCTCCTCGCCGAATTTCGGGTCGGGCACGCCGACGACCGCAACATCCTCCACCTTGGGGTGGCGATAAAGATATTCCTCGATCTCGCGCGGGTAGACGTTCTCGCCGCCCCGGATCACCATGTCCTTCAGGCGCCCGACGATGTTGCCATAGCCCTCCGCGTCGATGGTCGCGAGGTCGCCCGTATGCATCCAGCCCTCGGCGTCGATGGCCTCGGCCGTCTTCTCCGGATCGTCCCAATAGCCGATCATTACGGAATAACCGCGCGTGCAGAGTTCGCCCGGCGTGCCCGCCGGTACCGTCTTGCCGTCGAGGTCGACCGCCTTGCATTCGAGGTGCGGCTGCACCCGCCCGATCGTCGAAACGCGCCGCTCCAGCGGGTCGTCCTCACCCGTCTGGAAACTCACCGGGCTCGTCTCCGTCATGCCATAGGCGATGGTGACGTCCTTCATGTTCATGTCGGAGATCACGCGCTTCATCACCTCGACGGGGCAGGGCGATCCCGCCATGCAGCCCGTGCGCAGCGAGGAAAGATCGAATTTCGCGAAATCGGGATGGCCGAGTTCCGCAATGAACATGGTCGGCACGCCGTAGAGCCCCGTGCAGCGCTCCTTCTCCACCGTCTGCAACACGGCGAGCGGATCGAAGGCGTCGGCCGGATAGACCATGGTCGCGCCATGCGTCAGGCAGCCGAGATTGCCCATCACCATGCCGAAGCAGTGATAGAGCGGCACCGGAATGCACAGCCGGTCGCCTTCCTTCAGGCCGATCGACCGCCCGACGAAGAAGCCGTTATTGAGGATGTTGAAGTGGGAAAGCGTCGCGCCCTTCGGCAGGCCCGTCGTCCCGCTCGTGAACTGGATGTTGATCGGATCGTAAGCGTCGAGTTCTTTCGCCGTGCCCGCAATGGCGCGCTTGTCTTCCGCAGTGGCGCGCGCCGCGATGCTGTCGAAGCCGAGCCAGCCTTTGGCCGGTGTGCCGCCGATCTGGATCGCGTGCTTCAGATGCGGCAGCCGCGCCGATGCGATGACGCCGGTGGAGCGCGCGATTTCCGGCGCGAGTTCGTTCACCATCGCCACATATTCGG
>JAGUWA010000315.1 GCA_020062605.1 Parvibaculum sp.
ATATCGCCGTGGCGCCCGCCCGCTTCCGCGGCATCCGCCATGCCTCCGCCTTCGACGACAGCCCGGATGTGCGCGCTTCGCACACGCTGCCGCCCAAGGGGCTGCTGGGCCTGCCCGCCTTCCGCGAGGGTTATGCGCGGCTGGCCAAATATGGGCTCAGCTTCGACGCCTGGCTCTATCACCGCCAGATCCCGGAACTGACGGCGCTGGCGCGCGCGAACCCCGAGACGACCATCGTCTTCGATCATTTCGGCGGCCCCATCGGCATCGGGCCCTACGAAGGCAAGCGGGCTGAGGTCTTCGCGCAGTGGAAGAAGGATGTGGCGGACCTCGCCGCCTGCCCGAATGTCGTGGCCAAGCTCGGCGGCATCAACATGGCGGTGAACGGCTTCGGCTGGCACAAACGCGAACTGCCGCCGACGTCGGACGAACTCGTGGCGGCGACGCGCGACTGGTATCTGCATTCGATCGACGTCTTCGGCCCCGGCAGATGCATGTTCGAGAGCAACTTCCCCGTGGACAAGCTCTCCTGCTCCTACGGCGTCTTGTGGAACGCCTTCAAGAAGATCGCCGGGGGCTTCAGCGGGGCGGAGAAGGCGTCACTGTTTCACGATACGGCGAAGCGGGTTTACCGGCTGGCGTGAGCGCATCCCCGGGGCAAACCACCCTCCCCTTGGGGAGGGTCAAACGGCTGCAAGCCGTTTGGGGCGGGGGCCGGGCTTCGACATCCCCCCGCCCCGAAAAATTCTTCACATGCTGTTCGAATTTTTCGACCCTCCCCGAGGGGAGGGTGGGATTTTTGTATATGGTGTTGGGAAACGAACGCTCCTCTTCGGTGAATGAAGGAAACCCATGCTCTCTCCACAGGATATCGACGAACTCGCCACCTTCGCGCTGGAACTGGCCGACGCCGCCGCCGCGGTGACGCTGCCGCATTTCCGTTCGGGGCTGGCCGTCGACCACAAGGAAGGCAAACACGCCTTCGATCCCGTGACGGCCGCCGACCGCGACGGAGAAGAGGCGATCCGCAAGATCATTGCCCAGCGTTATCCCGACCACGGCATCCTGGGCGAGGAACACGGGCATGAAGCAGGCAGGAGCGGCCTCACCTGGGTACTCGACCCGATCGACGGCACGAGGAGCTTCATTTCCGGTGTGCCGCTCTGGGGAACGCTGATCGCGCTGAACGATGGCGAG
Organism: Parvibaculum sp.; assembly: GCA_020062605.1. Lineage (GTDB taxonomy): Bacteria > Pseudomonadota > Alphaproteobacteria > Parvibaculales > Parvibaculaceae > Parvibaculum. The sequence continues at coordinate 1,198 of JAGUWA010000315.1, forward strand.
CGGCCCGTGATCGGCGTCATGGACCAGCCTTATATCGGCGAACGATTTGTCGGGCGGCCGGGCGGCAGCGAGCTGATCGGCCCCATGGGCACCCTGCCGCTCAAGACCAGCGCCTGCACGAAACTCGAAGAGGCGCTGATCGGCAATACCGATCCCGCCATGTTCCATCTCGACGACGAGAAGGCGGCCTTCCGCGAGATATCGTCGAAGGCGCGGCTCAGGCGCTTCGGCGGCGATTGCTATTTCTATTGCCTGCTCGCGGCCGGCACGCTCGACCTCGTGATCGAGAGCGGCTTGCAGCCCTACGACATCCAGGCGCTGATCCCCGTGATCGAAAATGCGGGCGGCATCGTGACGAGCTGGTCGGGCGGCGATGCACAGGAGGGCGGACAGGTTGTGGCGGCCGCCAATTACGAACTGCATGAAGCCGCGCTGAAGATTCTCGGACAGGCCGCGAACGACTGAGCTACATGTCCCCTGCCACCCTCCCCTTCGGGGAGGGTCGACAATTTGTGAGCGTCAGCGAAACAAATTTCGGGGCGGGGTCACTGCGTATCCACGCCCCCCGCCCCAAACGGCCCATTCTTTTCTGCTGTTGCCGACAGGTCGCAAAGAGGGCCGTTTGACCCTCCCCGAGGGGAGGGTGGGAATTCCGGTTCAACCTTCCATGAACCTGTCGAACGCTTCCCAGAAGACGGCGCGGGCGGGATCGCGCTCGATCAGGATTTCGTGCCCCGCCTCCGGCACGACGGCGAGTGTCGCCCGCGGCAGATGCGCGGCGGCGTAAGCAAGCGCGAGCGACGAGACGAGCTTGTCTTTCGCGGCCTCGCAAATGAGAACGGGCGTCTCGACCGAGGCGAGCCAGGCGGGCGAGCGGGCTTCATCCATCGCGCGGAACGCGGCATGAAGCCAGCCGACCGTCGCCGCACCGAGACCGAGCCTCGGCTCCGCCCGCGTCAATGCCTGCAAGATCCCATAGCGCCGCTCGTCATGCGTCAGGATGTTTTCCTCGAAGGGAACCTCGTCATTCGCCTTCGCATTGCCGCCTGGTACGTAGCGCTCATCCTGCCCCAAGGCGTGCAGCAGGCCGGTCGTGCCGCGCACCGCGCGCTCCATCCACTTCGTGAAGTTGAGGCCGAACATCGGTGCGGTGAAGACCGCACGCGAGAACCATTCGGGATGGGCGCGCAGCCCGCGCAGCAGGATTTGCCCGCCCATGGAATGCGCGAGCGCGATCCAGGGTTTGGGAAAGGAAGGCGCGACTTGCGCCATGAAAAGCACGAGATCGCGGTCGAAAGTCGAGAAGTCGTCTATGTGCCCCTTGCGCCTGTCTTCGAGCATGCGCTCGGAGAGGCCCTGCCCGCGCCAGTCGAGCGTGGCGACGGCGAAACCGCGCCCGCGAAGCTCGCCGATCGTCTCGAAATATTTCTCGGCGAATTCCGTACGCCCGCCGAAAAGAAAGACCGTACCGCGCGGCGCGGCGTCGTCCCGCCAGACGAGATAGCGCAGACGCGCGCCGTCATCGGCGTCGAGCCAGAAGGCCTCGCCGCCCTCCGGCATGGGATTTTCAGGAATGAGAACAACGGGTGCGTTCACTCGCGAAACCCGTCCCCGGTCGCGTTCGACTGGCGAAGCATGATGGGCCGGAGACGCGCGACGACGGCGACATCGCCGACGATGCGGATGCGCCCCTGCCGGAAAGCCGTGTTCTGGTCGATATGATGCTGGAAGATCGCGAGGTTGAGCATGGGCTCGATATGGACCGTGCAGTCGGCGGGCATGTCGCGGCGATGAACCTCATTCGGCTGCTTGCGCCCCTCGATGACGACGACGCCCGCGCCCGGATGCACGAATTTGAGCACGGCACCCAGCGTGACGTCATCGGTCAGCGCCGCCTTAAGGATCGCCTCGATCTCGTTTTCCGCCTCAAGGGCCGGATTGCCCCGAAGCGCCCCGGCCTTGCCGCCCGCCATATGCGCCTCGTTCCTCCCGTGGTTTGACGGGATCATAGCACCGCGAAAGGCGGTCCAACAGGCTTTGGGCTCCCTTCTATTTCCATTAGGGTTTGCGGGTTTCGCGACAGGGAGGAGCGCCGCCGCCATGAGCTGGGAAAAGGAAACCGACGAGATCAGGCGCCGCCGCGAACTGGCGAAGCGCCAGGGTGGCGAGGAGGCGGTGAAGCGCCACCACGAGAAGGGCCGCCTCACGCTGCGCGAGCGGATCGCGACGCTGAGCGACGAAGGTTCCTTTCAGGAAATGGGCGAAGGCGCGGGCGTGCCCCATTTCGACGAGGAGGGAAACCTCGTCGATTTCGAGCCCGCCAATTACGTGCTCGGCTTCGCCAAGGTGAACGGGCGGCGGATCGCGGTCGGCGGCGAGGATTTCACGCTGAAAGGCGGTTCGCCGAACCCCGCAGGCCTGCGCAAAAGCGTCTATGCGGAAGAACTGGCGCTCACCTACAAGGTGCCGCTGGTGCGGCTGCATGAAGGTGGCGGCGGCAGCGTGGCGGGCTTGGCCGGCAAGGGAAAGGCGCGGCCGCTCGGCGACCCCGTCTTCGCGGAACCGCGCTTCCGCTCCATCGGGCAGGTGCTGGGCGAAGTGCCGGTGGCGACGGCAG
>JAGUWA010000439.1 GCA_020062605.1 Parvibaculum sp.
GCGCCGTGCGGGCGGTGGAGCCTGCCTGCTGGCTGATCGGATCGTCGGAATGGCGGCAGTTTCCTTCGAAAAACGCGCCCGTTTCCACGGCCAGCGCCTCGTGCAGGATGTCGCCCTCGACATGGCAGGTGGAGGCCAGCTGCACGCGCCGCCCGCGGATCGTGCCGACGACGCGGCCGCGGATCACGATGTCCTCCGCCACGATCTCGCCCGTAATCGAAGCCTTCTCGCCGATCGTCAGCGACTGGCTGCGGATGTCGCCTTCCACGGTACCGTCGACCTGGATGTCGCCCGTCGCCGTCAGATTGCCATGCACCACCAGATCGTTGGAGATGATCGACGGTGCCATGCGGGTGTTGGGCCGCCGTCCGCCGCTCTGGGCGCTCACGGGAGCCGCGGCAGCCGGAGCTGCCTTGGAGTCTGTGTCTTTATCCTTGCTTCGCGAAAACATAATGCCCTGCCTCAATGAACTTGGAGGGGTTGCGAACGATACCGTCGAACCAGACCTCGTAGTGAAGATGGGCCCCGCTGCTGCGGCCGGAGGACCCTACTCTGCCGATAGTCTCCCGGAATGCAATTTTCTGGCCAGTCTTCACCGAGATCTTGCTGAGATGCCCGTACCGGGTCCGGAAGCCGTTGCCGTGGTCGATTTCGATGATGCGCCCATAGCCGCCTTTCCAGCCGGCGAAGGTTACGGTGCCGGCGCTCGGGGCATAGACTTTGGAGCCGTAGCCGGCCGCCATGTCCTCGCCCGAATGGAAGGCCATGCGCCCGTTGAAAGGATCGCGACGAGGGCCGTAGCTGCTCGTCTGGCGGTAGCTGACAAGCGGAGAGGCGAGCGGCATTCTCGCAATGGATTCCTCGAGATCGGCCATCTTCTTCAGATTTTGGCTTACTCGGAAAAGCTGCTTTGCGAAGCCGCTCTCGTCGCCGCCGCCAGCCAGCGCATCCGTGTCCGCAAGGTCGATGAAAGGGCCGCCCTGGGCTTCGCCTCCCTTGCCGGTCGTCCTTTTCAGCATCTGCTCGGGGTCGACCACCTTGGTCATGCTGATGATCGACTTCAGCTCGCGCACCCGCCGGTCGGTCACCTCTTCCACATTGTTGATCAGGCTCTGCTGCGCGTTGTCGATCTGTGCAAGTCGCGTGTCGATCAGCGAAACAACACCGCTCTCGCCATCGGCACTCCCCGCAAGTCCAGCAAAATCAAGACCTTCTCTTCCGTCTATGACAAATGGCTCGAGCTCGGCCATGCGCGAGGGGCGTGCCGTGGTGTGCACCACGTCCGGGCCTTCCGAGGCACCGTCCACCCGCATCAGCACCGTATTGCCGTCTCCCGGCACTCCCTCCTGGCCGCTCAACGTCGCGGCGTAGCGCCGGCGCATTGCGTCGAGTTGGGAGTTCGCGCTCTGGCGCTGGCTCATCAGCGTAGCGAGCTGCTTGTGCTTTTCTTCGAGTTGGCGCGTCGTCGCGAGGAAGCGCTCCTCGGTGATGACGAGCTGCCCGTTGAGCTCGTCATAGGCGGACTGGAGCTGCGCCATCCGCTCTTCATATGCGCCCTGCATCTTGACGTAGCGGCGGTCTTTCGCCGCGATGATCTGCTCCTTGAACACCACGTTTACCGACGCAAACGCAATCCAGCTCAGGAACACGAACGCAATCGCCGCGAACGCAGTCTGCGTCAGCGGCGACAACGAAATAAACTGCACATGCCCGTGGCTGCGGATGTAAATCTGCCGCTCCACATACATATGCCGCAGAAAACTGCGGAATTTATCGGCCCAGTGATGCCGTTGGTGCATGCCCCTCAATGCCCCTTAGCCCCCATTTTTGTGTGCCTATTCCACCCCAATTTGGCACAGACTTACAACATACGTCCGTAGAGTTTTGATGTTAATAGTTAATCTGGATTTACCATAGCGTGGAAAATCGCACCGCATCGGCGGCTTTCAGCCGGCCAGCGGCTCATAGAAGCCCGGCTCGATGCCTGCGGCGGTTCGCGCCGCCACGTTGAACGGAGGCTTCAGCGCACCCCTGAAGTGCAGCTTCACCAAACGATGGAAGGTCTCTTGCGGAACAAGGCCGCGCAGGTCGCAGGCATGATGGAACCAACGCGCGCCTGCCCGTACATGCCCCTGTTCCTCCGTGTAGATCGTTTCGAGTATCCCGGCGCTCGCCCTGTCGCCAGCCGCGTCGAGCCGCCCGATCATGGCGGGCGTCACGTCTAGGCCCCGCGCTTCGAGGACCATGGGCACAACGGCAAGGCGGGCGAGGAGGTCGTGCCTGGTTTCCTCCGCCGCCTGCCAGAGCCCGTCATGCGCGGGCAAGTCGCCATAACGCACGCCGAAGGCCGCAAGGCGTTCCTCAAGCATCGCGAAATGCCGCGCCTCGTCATCGCCGACGTCGACCCAGTCGTCGAAGAAAGCGCTGGGGAGACCTTCGGACTGGAAGCGTCCAGCGATATCGAAGGCAAGATCGATCGCGTTGAGTTCGATATGCGCGAGCGAGTGGAGCAGGGCGACGCGCCCTTTCTCTCCCTTGAAGCTTCTCCGGGGCATCTCGCGGGGCAGCAGGAGTTCCGGCTTTCCCGGGCGGTTCGGCCTGTCGGGCATGGGAACGGCCGCGTCGGCTTCGAGCAGGCCC
>JAGUWA010000204.1 GCA_020062605.1 Parvibaculum sp.
CCTGCACGCCGAAAAGTTTGCAGTAGCGCAGGAGTTCGCGCAGTTCTGAAATTCCCTCGCACTCCCCGAGTGCATTGCGCAGTTCGCCAAGTACCTCTTCATTTTCCCCGCGTATTGAAAGCATCTGCATCAGCGCCTCGATGCGCGCCCTCATTTCGCGCTCGCCGCGGGCCTGCTCCATTTCCCGCTGGCTCCTGCGGCTGCTGGCAATCAGCGCGGTGAGCATCACAAACAGAAGGACCAGCCCCCCAATCGTAACCTGGGTCTCCAGGGACATGCTCCCGAGGAGTTCAGCAACCGACATGTCGTTCCCCATCCAAATCATCAAGCGCGGTCCTCGCGCCCCCAAGGCCGGACTCTATGCAGATTTCGGGCCTTTGCCAGCGCATTGGCGCATCAAAGGGCAAGGAACGAGGAGAGGAAGAAAGAGCGATTATTTTGCGGGCAAGTGGTCATGTTTTGGGCAGCCGGCAGCGAAAATTATCGGACACCGCCCGGTATGGAGCGGCTTTCGCTGGGCGCGGTGCTTGTGTATGTAAGCCCGACGAATGACGCCGACAAACCACGGGATTGATGCAATGGACGACGCCATCGACAGCCTGATTGCCGGGTACCGCGCCTTCCGCAAGGGCCAGTACCGCCAGAATGAGGAACGATATCAGGCACTTGCCGCACGGCGCCAGCAACCCAAGGCACTCGTGATCGCCTGCTGCGACAGCCGCACGGACCCGGCGATGGTGTTCCAGTCGGATCCGGGAGAGCTCTTCGTGGTGCGCAACGTGGCCAACCTGGTGCCGCCCTACGAGCCCGACAGCCACTACCACGGCACCAGCGCGGCGCTGGAATTCGGTGTTAAGTCCTTGGGAATCAAGGACGTTATCGTGATGGGCCATGCCGGGTGCGGCGGCATCGAGGCGCTCCATGACGGCGCCAAGGGCACCCCGCCACCGGGCGACTTCGTGCCGAACTGGATCTCGCTCGCGGGAGACGTTGCCAGCCAAGTCATTGAAAAACATGGCGATCTCGAGCGCTCGGCGGTACTGCGCCTGATGGAACAGCAGGCCGTCGTCGCCTCGCTCGACCGGCTGCGCACCTTCCCCTTCATCGCCGAGCGCGAGCGCCGCGGCGAGTTGAAGCTGCATGGCTGGTTCTACGGGATCGGCACCGGAATCCTGTCGGTTTACGATGCCGATACGGAGCGCTTCGTCGACGTGATCGAGTAAAAGTCAGGCGTGACTGTCACAATTCGCGCGCCCGGTTTTCCGCCATCGTTCCGGAACCGGATTTCACTGTCATCGTAATGCAATGAAAACGTCACAAAACGGCTCGGATGGCCCCCACTTGTCCCCGGGTCCGGGGATAGGCGCGGCCACCGGCGAAGCCGTCAATCCTCAGGAGCAGCCCGCGGGCACCTCGCCGCGCACATAGTCGCGGAAGACCCACCCGCTCGTCCCGTCCTCGCGCGCGACCTCGCGCCAGTAGTTGGTCCGGTCCCTGCCGAGAAGCCCGATCCGCTCGCAGGCTTCGAGCACGCCCACGACCTTGCCCGAATTATCCGGACTGGCGCGAACATAGACGCTGCCGGCTGCAAAATGCGGATCGGCGAATGAGGCGGAGCCTCCTTCGGGCGCAACGGCAGGTGCCGGATCCACGGAGGCGACAGACGCTCCGGACACGGATTGATTTCCGGGCGTAGCACCCATGTCCGTCGTCACATCCGGCGACGGCGTGGCGGCACGCTCCACCGCGCGGGACACCTCCGGTGCCGGTGTGAAGGATGCTTGCTGCATGACGGCGGGCGGCTCGGTCCGCACCGTGCGGGAACTCATTTCCGTCAGCAAGGGCGCGGCGCTGTCCGCCTGCGCGGAGGGAAGAAGCACGTTACCTGCGACGGGTGTCTTCACGGCGCGCGGCGCAGAAGCTGCTGCGAGAGCAGCCTTTTCCGCCTCGAAGGACGCGACGGCGACCTCGCCGGGCGGCGGCCCCAGATCGATGACGAGCAGGGCCGCGAGCACGAGACCGAGCGCCGCCCCGCCTCCGACCCAGGCGATCCGCCTGCGCGAAATCATGGTCCATGGAATTTCCGGCTCGGAATAGTCGACCTGCCCGATCGTCTCATTCACTTCTTCGCCGAGACGCGACAGCGGCCGTTCGACATCGACTTCGAGATATTTCGCATAGGCGCGCGTGAAGCCGACGGTCTGCGGCAGCGCGGGCAGAAGCTCGAACTGGGCAGACTCGATCGCCTGCAGATAGATGGGCCTGATGCGGATGGCATCCGCAATATCCTTCAGCGTCAGCCCCGCCGCCTGACGGGCCTCGCGAAGCGTCTGGCCAATTTCCTCTTTGTGTCCTGTCATCCGGAATTCCCGCCGTTCCGACATTCGCAAGGGAGGCTAGCCCGACAGCGTTAACAAGAGTGTATGATTTTGTCTCGTTTCGCTTGATACACACGGAAATTGACGCCGATATGTCGCCTTCCGCCCTGGTCCGCCGGCGCGGCTAGGGAGCTTGGCGCTTTGTCGCTCAACATATAGATGAGTGCTCGTACATGACGGGCAATGGGGGCGCAGTGAGATGACGGCGGAAGACTTCGTATTGGGGCTGCTGATCTTCGCCGCCTCCATCCTCTATTCGTCGGTCGGCCATGCCGGTGCGTCGGGCTACCTCGCGGCCATGGCGCTCTTCGGCCTCGCGCCGGAAGCGATGCGGCCGACGGCGCTCGGGCTCAACATCATCGTCGCTTCCATCGCCGTCTACCGCTACACCCGCGCCGGGCAGAACGACCTGAAGCTCCTCCTGCCCTTCGCCGCCGCCTCGATACCGGCGGCGTTCATCGGCGGCTCGATCGACATTCCGCCTGCTTACTATCGTCCGCTCGTGGGCATCGTGCTGCTCTTCTCCGCCGTTCAGATGGCGCGCACGGCGC
>JAGUWA010000263.1 GCA_020062605.1 Parvibaculum sp.
CGCACGCTGCGCAACGCTCGAGGAGCTGCGGGAGGCGCTCGCGAATTTCGAGGGCTGTCCGCTCCGCTACACGGCAAAGAATCTCGTCTTCGCCGACGGCAATCCGAAAGCGCGCGTGATGATGGTGGGCGAAGCGCCGGGCCGCGACGAGGACCTGCAGGGCCTGCCCTTTGTCGGCCGCGCGGGGCAATTGCTCGACAAGATGCTCGTCTCGATCGGGCTCGACCGCACCGCCGTCTACATCGTCAACACGCTCCCCTGGCGCCCGCCGGGCAACCGCACGCCGACACCGGCCGAACACGCCGTCTGCATGCCCTTCGTCGAGCGCCATATCGAACTCGTGGCGCCGGAAGTGCTGGTGCTGCTTGGCGGCGTCTCGGCCAAGCAGTTGCTCAACACCGACACCGGCATCATGCGGCTGCGCGGCAAATGGGCGACGGTCCGGGTGGGCCAGCGCGACATCCCCGCCCTGCCGACGCTTCATCCGGCTTATCTGCTCCGCCAGCCGGCCCAGAAGCGGCTCGCCTGGCGGGATCTTCTGGCGCTCAAGGCCCGGCTGGCTCCTGCGGGCTAGACCGCCGGCCGCGTTAACCTTTTTGTCCATTTCCGGGACAAACGGGCCGATCCGAGCTTGTGAGCGGCGCTTCCGCCGTTAAGATACGCCCCATGTTCCGGGGGGCTCATCATCTTTCCGCCGCGCGCGCGGCGGGCCGAGCGATTTGTGCGGCAGCTTTCGGCGCCGCGCTTTTCCTTTGCGCATCCCCTCCCGCGATTGCCGGCAACATCCTTCTCGCCGAGGCAAGCGGCCAGATGCCGACCCGCATCTGGAGCCCTGAAATCCTGAACGGTTCCGACCGCGAGCTCTATCGCGACATCTTCGCGGCGACGGAGCGCGGACGCTTCAAGGAAGCCGACAAGCTCGCCGCGAAGCTCAGGGACAAGCGTCTCATGGGCCATGTTCTCTATGTGAAGTACATGGGCCCCCACTACACGACGCGCTATGCGGAGCTGAAGGACTGGCTCGCCCGTTACAACGACCATCCCGGCGCCGCCGACATCCACAAACTCGCGATGAGAAAACGCGGCGGCGCCGCTTATCCGGCGAAGCCCGAACCGCGCCGCTGGCGCCAGCCGATGCACGCGGCTTACGCTGTCGATGACGGCGCCATCGAGAACCCGTCCGCCCGCTTCCGCGAAATCGACCGCGAGGTCCGCCGCATGGTCTCGAGCGGGACGGCGGACAAGGCGCAGGCCTATCTCCGCCGGAGCAATGTTCGCAGTGCGCTGACGGGCCTCGAATTCGACAAGGTGCGCGAACGCGTCGTCGCCTCCTATTTCCTCGAGGGCGAAAACGAAAAAGCCTATGCGCTCGCCTCCGACATCCTGCAGATGCACGGAAGTGCCGTGCCGCTCGCGAACTGGTATGCAGGCCTTGCCGCGTGGCGGATGGAAAACTACGCCGCCGCGGCCGGCCATTTCGAGCGCCTCTCGGGAATGGCACGCATCTCCGAATGGACGAAGGCGGCAGGCGGTTTCTGGGCCGCGCGATCATGGCTCGCGGCGGGCAAGCCCGAGAAGGTCGCGCCGCTCCTCGAACTCGCAGCCGATACCGGCGCCACCTTCTATGGCATTCTGGCGACGCGCCAGCTTGGCCGCGAACTCCATATCGACTGGGTGGAGCCGCGTCTCGACGAAGCATCCTTCCGTGCACTGACGGAAACGGATCAGGTCGCCCGCGCCGTCGCGCTCATGCAGATCGGCAAGCGCGACCTCGCCCGCGAGGAACTGATCCGCGCCCATGCGCTCATCGATCCCTCGCTCGACCAGGCGATGATCGCGCTCGCCGCCTTCTACGATCTTCCCGCCGTCGAGCTTCAGGTGGCGAATGCCGCCTATGTGCCGCCGTCGCGCGCGCCGCGCGGCCGCATCGCGCTCAATGCGGGCCTCTTTCCCGTTCCCGACTACAAGCCCAGCACGGGCTACAAGGTCGACCGGGCGCTCCTCCTCGCCTTCATGCGGCAGGAGAGCAAGTTCCGCCCCGATGCCACCTCATGGGCGGGGGCGCGCGGCCTCATGCAGATCATGCCGGCGACCGCGAGCCATATCACGCAGGACCGCTCGCTCGCCCGCGCCAACAAGGACAAGCTTCTCGATCCGACCTTCAACATCACGCTCGGACAGGACTATCTCACCGAACTCATGGGATCGGGCGAACCTCACGGCAATCTCTTCATGCTGACGACGGCCTATAATGGCGGGCCCGGCAATCTCAACCGCTGGCTCGCGAGCATGGATTTCAAGGGCGACCCCTTCCTCTTCATCGAGAGCATTCCCGCCGCCGAAACGCGCGGCTATATCGAGCGCGTCGTCACGAACTACTGGATCTACAGCGAACGCCTCGGCCAGCACGTCGGCACGCTCGACGCCTCGGCTGCCGGCGCCTGGCCGATCTACAAGCCGGCGCGCTGAACGGCTCTCCCCTAACGTCGCGACTCCTTCGGTTTTTTCGGTTATATGAACCTTTCCTCCCGCTTGAAAGGTTCCGCCATGCCCGGCATCGACGAGACGCGCGACTTCATTCCGCTCAACATCGCCGTCCTGACCGTGTCGGACACGCGCACGCATGACGACGACAAGTCCGGCGATATCCTCGCCGAGAGGATCGAAAAGGCGGGCCACATCGTCGCCGGGCGGCGCATCGTGCAGGACGACAAGGGTCTCATCCGCGCGGCCCTCAAATCCTGGATCGCCGATCACCGCATCGACGTCGTGATCTCGACCGGCGGCACCGGCCTCACGGGGCGCGACGTCACGCCGGAAGCCTTCCAGTCCGTCTACGACAAGGAAATCGAGGGCTTCGCGGCGCTCTTCCACCGGATCTCCTACGAGAAGATCGGCACCTCCACCATCCAGTCGCGCGCGACGGCGGGCGTGGCGCAGGGCACCTATCTCTTCGCGCTGCCGGGTTCGCCCGGCGCCTGCAAGGACGGCTGGGACGAAATCCTCGTCCACCAGCTCGATTATCGCTACCGGCCCTGCAACTTCGTCGAGATCATGCCGCGCCTCGAGGAACACAAGCAGCGGAAGTGACCGCGTTTTTCCGTTGTGCCTTTTCCCCCGTCGCTGCACGATTCACCCCGGAGCGGGAATCACAGATGCGGGAGGCCGGAAAGTGCTCAAGGAATTCAGGGAATTCGCCCTCAAGGGCAATGTGCTCGACATGGCGGTCGGCATCATCATCGGCGCCGCCTTCACCACCATCGTGAAGTCGCTCGTCGACGACATCATCATGCCGCCCATCGGCGTGATGCTCGGCGGGGTCGATTTCAGCGACTATTTCATCGCGCTCACCGCGGGCGATGCCCCGGCGACGCTGGCAGAGGCACAGGCGGCCGGCATTCCCGCGCTCGCCTATGGCAAGTTCATCAACGCGATCCTGCAATTCACGATCGTCGCCTTCGCGCTCTTCCTCGTCATCCGCCAGATGAACCGGCTGAAGGCGCGCATCGCCAAGGGCGAGGCGCCCGCGCCCGCCGCCCCGCCGCGCCAGGAAGTGCTGCTGGAGGAAATCCGCGACGCGCTCCGCGCGAAGAGCTGAGAACGGGACCGTCTATCGCCCAACCAAGCATTGCGTCATGGCCCGCTTTATGCGGGCCATCCACGTCTTTGCCGCATCCAGAGAAGAAAGACGTGGATGACCCGGACAAGCCGGGTCATGACGGCATTGGGTTTGAGTGGAATCAATCCCGCTTCCGCATCACATAGAAGACATAGGAATACTGGCCGGGATTGTTCTCGAAGAGAGCGATCTCGGTCTCCTCGTTCGCAAGCACTTCTTCCGCCGCCTCGCCATAGGTCGCGCGCATCTCCGCGATCCGCTTCCGCATCGGCGTGTAGTAGTCCCGCCACCAGTCCTCCTCCGGCAGCACATGCGTGCCGAGAAGCTCGTAGCCCGCCCGCGTCAACGCCTCGCAGTTGGAGGCGACCGTGCCCATCGCCGGGTAGGCCGCGTCCCAGAATGCGCGTGCCTCCGGCGACGGCGTCGCGGTGAGCCAGGTGCATTCCGACACGGCGACGAAGCCGCCGGGCTTCACGAAACGCCGCCAGCTCTCGAGCCCGTGCGCGAAGCCGAGGAGATAGATCGCGCCTTCCGACCAGATGAGGTCGAAGGCTTCGTTATCGAATGAAAGCGCTTCCATGTCGCCGCGCACGGGCAGCAGCCGTGCCTCGCTCACGCCTTCCTTTTCGGCGCGCGCGTTCAGCTTGTCGAGAAAAGGCTCGAAGAGGTCGACTGCGGTCACCCTGCCTCCGGTCAGCCGCAGCAGCTCGAAAGTGGAGGCGCCCTGCCCGCAGCCGAGGTCGGCGATCTCCGGTTTTTCCGGCAAGGGCGGCAGCATCGCAAAGGCCGCTTCCGTCGAGGCGCGGCTGCCCGGCCCGTTGCGCGGCAGGCCGAGCTGCAATTCGAGGAATATCTTGAAGGGGTCGAGGTCGTTCATCCCCGCCTCCATTTCACGAGATCCTTGCCCTCGTCGATATCGGCGAGCGTCGCGACCATCGCCACGCTCATGCTCCGCTCACGGATATTCTTCAGCGTATCGCCCAGCGTCTGCGCACTCGACCAGCGCACGCCCTCGAATATCTCGCGCACGCGCGGGCGGCGGCGCAGGCCCACGAGCCAGTAGCCGCCATCGTCGGCCGGGCCGATGACCGCGTCATGGTTCCCGAGCGCGGCGAAAGCATCCGCGATGTGGTGCCGTTCGATGCCTGGAATATCCGCGCCGATGATCACGGCAGGTCCGGGCGGCAGATCGCGGAAAATCCGCTCCATACGATGCCCGAGATCGCCCGCTCCCTGCCCGATCAGCGGAATATCGGCGGGCCAGATGCCCCGCTCATGCACCGCGCGGTCGGGCGAGACCGCGATCGCGGTCCGCCAGCGCGGATCGTATCCGACACGGCGGATGAGGCTTTCGCTCGCCGAGCGGAAGAAGCGCAGCGCCTCCGGCCCCCCAACGTCGCGCGCGAGCCGCGTTTTCACGCGGCCGATCAGCGGCTGCTTCGCCATGATCACGAGTTGCGGGTCGAGGGACATGGGATCAGGAATTCCGATCTTCTTTCCACCCTCCCCCTGTGGGAGGGTCAAACGGCTGCAAGCCGTTTGGGGAGGGGTTGCAGAAGGAGCCACATATATTGCCGGTAGCGTGTCCTCACTGGCGAAGCAGCACCCCTCCCCGAAAAATTCTTCGCTCCGCTCGAATTTTGTCGACCCTCCTACAGGGGGAGGGTGGAAGAAAGAAGAGCCTCACCCGTACATTCTTGCGATCAGTCGCGGCGGCACGCGCAGATAATAAAGCGCGAGGCAGAAAAGGTTGCGGGAGGAACGCGCGAGAAAACCGTCCCTGAGGTAGCGCGCCGGGCTCGTCACCGCGAGTGTGCGAAACATCACGAGCCTGCGCCGGGGTATGCGCCGCACGAGGTCCACATCCTCCATCAGCGGCAGGTCGCGGAAGCCGCCCGCCTTCTCATAGAGCCGCCGGTTGATGAGCAGGCCCTGGTCGCCATAAGGAAGCCGCATCAGCGCGCAGCGCAGCGCCACCATGCGCTCGATCAGCCTCGCCCAGACCGAAAAATCGTCGAGCGCGAAGCGGAATGCCGCCGCCATCTCGCCGTCGCGGAAGCGCCCGCTCTCGATCTGTTCGAAGAACTTCTCCACCTCGGCGACCCAGCCGGGTTCGAGCACCGTGTCGGCATGAAGAAAGAGCAGCCAG
>JAGUWA010000230.1 GCA_020062605.1 Parvibaculum sp.
GCGGCCGAGAAGATCGTCAAAGCCGTGAAGGAGGCCGCATAATGTCCGTTCTCGTCGACAAGAACACCAAGGTCATCTGCCAGGGCTTCACGGGTAATCAGGGTACGTTCCATTCGGAACAGGCGATTGCCTATGGCACGAAGATGGTCGGCGGCGTGAGCCCCGGCAAGGGCGGCACGAAGCATCTCGATCTGCCGGTCTTCAACACGGTCGCCGAGGCGGTCGAGAAGACGGGTGCGACGGCGTCTGCGATCTACGTGCCGCCGCCCTTCGCGGCCGATGCGATCCTGGAAGCGATCGATGCGGGAATTGAGCTTGCCGTCTGCATCACCGAGGGCATTCCGGTTCTCGACATGGTGAAGGTGAAGCGCGCGCTGTCGGGTTCGAAGACGCGCCTCGTCGGCCCGAACTGCCCGGGCGTCATCACGCCGGGCCAGTGCAAGATCGGCATCATGCCGGGCCATATCCACAAGCCGGGCTCGGTCGGCATCGTGTCGCGCTCGGGCACGCTCACTTACGAAGCGGTTGCCCAGACGACGGCGGCGGGCCTCGGCCAGTCGACCTGCATCGGCATTGGCGGCGACCCGGTGAACGGCACCAACTTCATCGACTGCCTCGAGATGTTCCTTGGCGATCCCGACACGACCTCGATCATCATGATTGGTGAGATCGGCGGCTCCGCCGAAGAGGATGCGGCGGAATTCCTGAAGGCTTCCAAGGTGAAAAAGCCCGTCGTCGGCTTCATCGCCGGCGTCACCGCTCCTCCCGGACGCCGCATGGGCCATGCCGGCGCCATCATTTCCGGCGGCAAGGGCGGCGCGGAAGACAAGATGGAGGCCATGCGTTCGGCCGGCATCACCGTCGCGAAGTCGCCCTCGGCGCTCGGCACGACGCTGGTCGAAGTGCTGAACAAGTGAACCGAGCCTCGTTTCCGGGCTGATCGAGCGGGGTTTCCGGCTTTCCGGACGCCCCGCTTCGCTTTTCGGCCCCTTTTTTGGCCCGTTCACGGCTTCGTCAGTACAAAATCTTCACGAAGCTTCTATATTCATATGCAAGGCACGTGATTTGCCCCTTTCTCTAGGGTATTTCCAGAATGTGCCTCTGTGGCAAATCTGTTTGACGGACAATTGCCTCTATGGCAATTTGCTCCCATGAAGCTCACCGACTGGCTTGAATCGAATAATCTCACGGCAAGCGCCTTTGCCGAGCAGCTTGGCGTGTCCGTCTCCACGGTCACGCGCTGCATGAACGGCCAGCGCCGCCCCGAATGGCAGACGCTCGATGCGATCTACAAGGCGACGGGCGGCCAGGTGACGCCGAACGACTTCCTGTCCGACGAAGCGGCTCTTCAAGGAGTGGCGAGCGCCGCTCCGAAGCCAAATGGACCAGACATCATGAGCAAGAACAGTGAGAACGACCGCATGGAGCGGACGTCCTTCCTCTACGGCGCCAATGCGCTCTTCGTGGAAGAGCTTTACGCGCGCTATCAGGAAAGCCCCTCCTCGGTCGACCCCGAATGGCGGACTTTCTTCGAGGGGCTCGGCGATGCGCCGGAAGATGTTCTGAAGGAAGCCAAGGGTGCTTCCTGGAAGCGGACCGACTGGCCGCTCCATGCAAACGGCGAACTTGTGAGCGCGCTCGACGGCAACTGGGGCTCGGCGACCATAGAAGCCGGCAAGGTGCGCGAGAAGATCGAACAACGCCGCCCCGCGGCGAGCGAAGATGAAATCCGCGCGGCGACGCTCGATTCCGTCCGTGCCCTGATGATGATCCGCGCCTATCGCATCCGCGGCCATCTCGATGCCGACATCGACCCGCTCGCGCTTCGTCCCAAGTCGCAGCATCCCGAACTGCAGCCGGAAAGCTACGGCTTCGGCCCGGACGATCTCGACCGGCCGATCTTCATCGACAATGTGCTCGGCCTCGAAACCGCGACCGTGCGCGAGATGCTCGACATTTTGCGGCGTACCTATTGCGGTACGCTCGCCGTCGAATTCATGCATATCGGCGATCCGGAAGAGAAGGCCTGGATTCAGGAGCGCATCGAAGGGCCGGACAAGGAAATCGCCTTCACCGACATGGGCCGCTCGGCCATTCTCGACAAGCTGATCCAGGCGGAGGGCTTCGAGAAGTTCTGCGGCGTCAAATATGTCGGCACCAAGCGCTTCGGCCTCGACGGCGCGGAAGCGATCATCCCGGCGCTTGAGCAGATCATCAAACGCGGCGGCGCGCTTGGCGTGAAGGAGATCGTCTTCGGCATGGCTCACCGCGGCCGCCTCAATGTTTTGACGAACGTGATGTCGAAGCCCTATCGCGCCGTCTTCCACGAGTTCAAGGGCGGCTCCTCGACGCCCGAAGACGTCGATGGTTCGGGCGACGTCAAATATCATCTCGGAGCATCCTCGGACCGCGAGTTCGATGGCAACAAGGTGCATCTGTCGCTCACCGCCAACCCGTCGCATCTCGAAATCGTGGACCCCGTCGTGCTCGGCAAGGCGCGTGCGAAGCAGGACCAGCATCACGATCGCCAGCGCGGCAGCGTTATTCCTCTCCTCATTCACGGCGATGCCGCCTTTGCGGGGCAGGGCATCGTTGCCGAATGTCTCGGCCTTTCGGATCTCAAGGGACACCGGACGGGCGGCTCGATCCATTTCATCGTCAACAATCAGATCGGCTTCACGACGAGCCCGATCCACAGCCGCTCCTCGCCTTATCCTTCCGACGTTGCAAAGATGGTGCAGGCGCCGATCTTTCACGTGAACGGCGACGATCCGGAAGCGGTCGTCCATGCTGCGAAGATCGCGACGGAATTCCGGCAGCGCTTCAACAAGCCGGTCGTCATCGACATGTTCTGCTATCGCCGATTCGGCCACAACGAAGGCGACGATCCGAGCATGACGCAGCCGCTCATGTACGAGAAAATCAAGAATCATCCGACGACGCTGCAGATCTATTCCAGGCGGCTTGTCGACGAGGGTCTGATGTCGGCAGAGGAGGTCGACGAACGTCTGGCCGCATTCCGGGCGCAGCTTGAGGAAGATTTTCAGGCGGTAGCGACTTTCCGCCCGAACAAGGCGGACTGGCTCGATGGCCGCTGGTCGGGTTTCAGCAAGGCGGAAGGCGAGGCACGGCGCGGCGAAACCGCGGTCGAGATCAAGAGGTTGAAGGAAATCGGCCTCAAGATCACCGAAGTTCCGGAAGGCTTCAACGTCCACAAGACGGTGCAGCGCTTCATGGACAATCGCCGCAAGGCGATCGAGACCGGTCAGAACATCGACTGGTCGACGGCGGAGGCGCTTGCCTTCGGCTCGCTGCTCGATGAGGGCATCAAGGTGCGTCTTTCCGGGCAGGATTCCGAACGGGGCACCTTCGTGCAGCGCCACTCGGTTCTCAACGATCAGCTGACCGAAGACCGCTACGTGCCGCTCAACGGGATTTCGGAAGCCCAAGCGGAGTACGAGGTCATCAATTCGATGCTCTCGGAGGCGGCCGTGCTCGGTTTTGAATATGGGTATAGCCTCGCGGAACCCAACGCGCTCGTTCTCTGGGAAGCGCAGTTTGGCGACTTCGCGAACGGCGCGCAGGTCGTGATCGACCAGTTCATCTCATCGGGCGAACGCAAGTGGCTCAGGATGTCGGGCCTCGTCATGCTGCTGCCTCACGGCTATGAGGGGCAGGGGCCGGAGCATTCCTCGGCGCGTCTCGAACGCTACCTGCAGATGTGCGCGGAAGACAACATGCAGGTCGCGAACTGCACGACGCCGATGAACTATTTCCACATTCTGCGCCGGCAGATGCATCGCAACTTCCGCAAGCCGCTCATTCTGATGACACCGAAATCGCTGCTGCGGCACAAGCGCTGCGTTTCGAACATCACGGAGTTCGGGCCCGGCTCCTCCTTCCACCGCGTGCTCTGGGACGATGCCGAGATCCTTCCCGACCAGAAAATCAAGCTTGTCTCGGACAAGGAGATCAAACGGGTCGTGCTCTGCACGGGCAAGATCTATTACGACCTCTACGAGGAACGGGAGCGGCGCGGTATCAACGACGTCTATCTCATGCGCGTCGAGCAGCTTTATCCGTTTCCGGCGAAATCGCTGATGACGGAGCTGGCGCGCTTCCCGGATGCGGAATTCGTGTGGTGCCAGGAAGAGCCCAAGAACATGGGGGCCTGGTTCTTCATGGAGCCGAATATCGAATGGGTGCTCGACCATATCGGTTCGCGCTATCGCCGCGCCACCTATGCGGGGCGCCCCGCCTCGGCCGCGACGGCGACGGGCCTCATGAGCAAGCACAATCAGGAACTCAATCAGCTTCTTTCGGAAGCGCTCAGGATCGACTGATCCGGCACCGGAAGACGTTCGGAAAGGCAGACCCCCTATGGCGACGGAAATTCGAGTACCCACGCTCGGCGAATCGGTGACGGAAGCCACCGTCGCGCAATGGTTCAAGAAGCCGGGCGAGGCGGTGCAGGCGGATGAACCTCTCGTCGAACTCGAAACGGACAAGGTGACGGTGGAAGTTCCCGCGCCTGCGGCGGGCGTGCTTTCCGAGATCATCGCCAAGGACGGCGAGACGGTCGAAGTCGGTGCGCTGCTCGGCCAGATCGGCGAGGGCAAGGGCGCAGCGCCCGCTCCGAAGAAGGAAGAACCGAAGAAGGCGGAAGTGAAGGCGGAGGCAAAGCCCGAGCCGAAAAAGGCCGAAGCCGCCGCCCCCTCGAAGCCCGCCGATGCCGAGCCTTCGCCTGCCGTGCGCCGCGTGGCGGCCGAAAACGATCTCGATGTCTCGAAGATCGAGGGCACGGGTAAGGGCGGCCGCGTGACCAAGGCGGATGCGGAAGAAGCTGCTGCCTCGAAGTCGTCCGCGCCCGCAGCACCCGTTCAGGTCAAGGCGCCTGCGCCCGCCGACCAGGGCGCGCGCGAAGAGCGCGTGAAGATGACGAGGCTGCGCAAGACGATCGCGACGCGCCTCAAGGAAGCGCAGAACACGGCGGCCATGCTCACCACCTTCAACGAGGTGGACATGAGCGCGGTCATGGCGCTGCGCTCGCAATACAAGGATATCTTCGAGAAGAAGCATGGCGTGCGCGTCGGCTTCATGGGCTTCTTCGTGAAAGCCTGTATTCATGCGCTGCACGAGATTCCGGCCGTCAACGCGGAAATCGACGGCGAGGAACTCGTCTACAAGAACTACTACAATATCGGCGTGGCCGTCGGTACGGAACGCGGTCTCGTCGTGCCCGTCGTTCGCGATGCGCAGGATCTGTCGATTGCCGATATCGAAAAGACGATCAACGATTTCGGCCGCCGTGCGCGCGACGGCGCGCTCAAGCTTGAAGAGCTGCAGGGCGGCACCTTCACCATCTCGAATGGCGGCGTCTACGGTTCGCTCATGTCGACGCCGATCCTGAACGCGCCGCAATCGGGCATTCTCGGCATGCACAAGATCCAGGAACGGCCGATGGTGATCGACGGGAAGATCGAAATCCGTCCGATGATGTACCTCGCGCTCTCCTACGATCATCGCATCGTCGACGGCAAGGAAGCGGTCACCTTCCTTGTCCGCGTCAAGGAAGTGCTGGAAGACCCGCAGCGCCTGCTGCTCGATCTCTGAGGTAAATCAATGGCTGATGCATTCGACCTTGTGGTGATCGGCGCGGGCCCCGGCGGCTATGAATGCGCGATCAAGGCTGCGCAGCTCGGTCTCAGGGTCGCCGTGATCGAAAAGCGCGACCGGCTCGGCGGCACCTGTCTCAATGTCGGCTGCATTCCCTCCAAGGCCATGCTCCACGCCTCTGAACTCTTTCACGAGGCGGGGACGAGCTTCGAGGATATGGGCATCGAAGTGCCGAAGCCGAAGCTCAACCTGCAGCAGATGCTCGCCTTCAAGGATGAGGCCATCGACGGCAACACAAAGGGCATCGAGTTCCTCTTCAAGAAGAACAAGATCGAGTGGGTGAAGGGCGAGGGACAGATCGAAGCGCCCGGCAAGGTGAAGGCTGGCGACCGCACGCTCGAAACGAAGAGCATCGTGATTGCGACGGGCTCCGATGTCGCGAAGCTGCCGGGTGTCGAAATCGACGAGAAGACGGTCGTTTCCTCGACCGGCGCGCTTGAGCTCGGCAAAGTGCCGGGCAAGCTTCTCGTCGTCGGTGGCGGCGTAATCGGTCTCGAACTCGGTTCCGTCTGGGGCCGCCTCGGCGCGGAAGTGACCGTGGTCGAATTCCTCGACAACATCCTCCCCGGCACGGATGGCGAAGTCGTGAAGAATTTCACCCGCACGCTGAAGAAGCAGGGCTTCTCCTTCAGGCTCGGCACGAAGGTGACGAAAGTCGAAAAGGCGAAGTCCGGCGTCAAGGTGACGGTCGAGCCGGCGAAGGGCGGCGAGGCGGAAATCCTTGATGCCGATATCGTGCTCGTGGCGATCGGCCGTGTCGCCTATACGCAGGGGCTCGGCCTCGACAAGGCGGGCGTGAAGACCGACAAGCGCGGCCGCGTCGAAGTGGATGCGTCGTTCAAGACGAATGTCGACGGCATCTATGCAATCGGCGATGTGATCGCGGGGCCGATGCTCGCGCACAAGGCGATGGAAGAAGGTGTCGCGCTTGCCGAACGGCTTGCGGGGCATTACGGCGCGGTGAATTACGATGTCATTCCGGGCGTCGTCTATACCTCGCCGGAAGTCGCCTCCGTGGGCAAGACGGAAGAGCAGTTGAAGGAAGCGGGCATCGACTACAATGCCGGCAAGTTTCCCTTCACGGCGAACGGGCGCGCAAAGGCGAACAAGACGACCGAAGGCTTCGTCAAGATTCTCGCCGACAAGAAGACCGACCGTGTGCTCGGCGTTCACATCATCGGCGTTGGCGCGGGCGAGCTGATCGCGCAGGCGGTCGTCGCGATGGAACTGTCGTCGAGTTCGGAAGACATCGCGCGGATGTGCATCGCGCATCCCACCATGTCGGAGGCGGTGAAGGAAGCCGCGCTCGCGGTTACCGGATCGCCGATCCATATGTAAAAAAACTAATCCCCCTCTCTTTCCGCGCCCCCATCTTGGTTGGACCGGCTTTCACGAGAGGGGCGCATCCGGAGCGTCCGGTGCAGGAGAGCCGGGCGGCGCCTGCGCCGCCGGGGAGGTAACGCATCCCGGCGCCCCGGGGCTCCCGATGCGTGAAGGGCGCGGACACTAGGATCCGCTCGGCAAGACGGCCTCTTTCACGTTTCTTTCGCATGGAAGACGCCTGAAGCTGTTGGGTGGCAGAGGGCATCGGGGCAAAAACGTCGCGCGCGGAGCAGCTTTGGCCGCTCATACACACAACCAAGGATCGCGACCGGACCTGCTCCGCGTCCCCTCCGTCTCTCTCCATGCTGCTGGCCTCCGGCCGCGGCGCAGTTTCTGCGCGCTTAGCGTCCGCGCCGCGCCTTGTCATAGACTTCCAGCAGCCGTGCCGCATCGACTTCCGTATACATCTGCGTCGTCGACAGGCTTGCATGGCCAAGCAGTTCCTGGATCGCCCGCAGGTCGCCGCCGCCCGCAAGCAGATGCGTCGCGAAGCTGTGGCGCAGCGCATGCGGCGTTGCCGTTTCGGGCAGGCCGAGCCGCCGCCGCAGCCCAATCATCATTTCACGCACCTGCCGCTGGCCGAGTCGCTTTCCCCTCGCGCCAACGAAGAGCGGGTCGCTGCCCGCAAGTCCGAAGGGGCATAACCTCAGATAGGCCTCCACCGCTTCGCGCGCGGCGGGCAGGACGGGGACGATACGTTCCTTGTTGCCCTTGCCGGTGATGCGGAGCGTCTCCTTCAGCGGTGCCTCGCGCCGGTCGAGCCCGAGCGCCTCCGACACGCGAAGACCGCAGCCATAGAGCAGCGTCAATACCGCAATGTCGCGTGCGGCGATCCACGGGTTGTCGGAAGCGGTTTCGGCTTCGTCCAGAAGATTTCGCGCGCCCTTCACCGTTAGCGGCTTCGGCAGCGCATGCGGCAGCTTCGGCGAGCGAAGCGCCGTTGCCGAAGCGTTGGAGAGTACGTTCGATCGGTCGAGAAAGCGGAAGAAGGAGCGGACGCTCGAAATCAGCCGTGCGATCGATCGGCTTTGCAGGCCCTCGTTACGGCGATGGCTGACGAAGGCGCGAAAGTCACGGGTTTGAAGTGCGGCGAGTGCGTCGAGGTCGGCGGGCCCGCCCAAGTGATCGACGAGGAATTCGAAGAAGCGCGTAAGGTCGCGGTGATAGTTCACGAGCGTCGCCTCGCTCATGCGACGCTCGCCCATCAGATGGGCATACCAGTTCCGGATTTCCGTTCGCGCGTCCGGGGCTGCGGGGATTGCCCTCGCGGCTTCGTCCGGCGCGGGAGCGCCGCTCAACGCGCGGGCGGCAGATCGAGCCATTGGCGCACGCAGCGCTCGACGACATTGGCGAGGAATTCCAGCAGGTCCACTGCCTGATCGGGGTGAAACTGCTCGGGATCGAAGCCGCCAAGCGCAAGAAGTCCGGGCGGTGAGGCGGGCGAGAAGTCGAGCCGCACCAGCGCCTCGGAATGGATGTCCTCGGCGAGATTGCCGTAAAGGCCGCGGCTTCCGCGAACGTGGGCCGAAAGACGGCAACGCTCCCCCAGACCGAGAATACGGTCGACGCCGCCGGGCTCCAGCACGCGCACGCCACGAATGCCGATGCCGGACACGCCGTTCGCGGTCTCGATGCAGACGGTTGAGGCGCGCACGCCGAGCACGCGGGCAAGGCCGTCGGGCGCCGTCACATATTCGATCAGATGCTCGAAGGAACGGGCGTCGAGGAGCTTCAGGATTGCCGCATGCACCTGTTCGCGTGCAATGCTGTTCAGCGACGAGGCCTCGATGAGGTCCGACTGGATGTCGCGCAGCATGCGCACCTGGTTCTGCAGGCGCCCGATCATGAAGTGCTGCATGTCGAGCACGTTGCGGCCGGTCGACTGCGAAGGCGGCACGAGCGCGGAAATGAGGTCGGGGTCGTTTGCGAGCAGCTCCGGATGCTGGCGCAGATAGACCTTCACCTCGTCGGCGGACAGGGCGGTCCCCGCGTCGTCGATCTGCTTTGCTTCGGTGCTGTCGTTTTGCTGGCTCATGGCGTCAGCATCCCCCGAAATACGTTTCCAAAGTATTTGCCCTAAAGAATTTTCTGGCCGGTCTTCTTCCAGTCCGACATGAACATTTCGAGCCCCTTGTCGGTCAGCGGATGCGTCGCAAGTCCCTTGAGCACGGCAGGCGGCACGGTGGCGACATCCGCGCCGGCGAGCGCCGATTCCTTCACATGGTTCGCGCTGCGAATCGAAGCAGCAAGAATCTCGGTCTCAAGCGCGGGGTAGTTATCGTAAATTTCCCTGATCTCGCGGATGAGTTCCATGCCGTCGAGATTGATGTCGTCGAGACGGCCGATAAAGGGTGAGACGAAGGTCGCCCCCGCCTTGGCCGCGAGCAGCGCCTGGTTCGCCGAGAAGCACAGCGTTACGTTGACCATGGTGCCTTCGCCAGTGAGCGCCTTGCAGGCTTTAAGCCCGTCCCAGGTGAGCGGCACCTTCACGGCGATGTTCTTCGCGATCTTCGCCAGTTTGCGGCCTTCCGCGATCATCGTTTCCGCATCTAGCGCCGTCACTTCCGCGCTGACGGGGCCTTCGACGGTGCCGCAGATTTCCTCGACCACTTCGAGAAAATTGCGGCCGGATTTCGCGATGAGCGAGGGATTGGTGGTTACGCCGTCCAGCAGGCCGGTCTCGGCAAGCTCGCGGATGTCGGCTATGTCGGCTGTATCGACGAAGAATTTCATGGATGCCTTGATCTTTGCGGTCGGTTGGATACCCGTCTTTTGACCGCAGTGTAGTCGAGAGTGGCGCGGAAGGCTTCCTTCTTTTGCCGCCGCCCCTGTTCATGCGCAAGGTCTCATCGTGGCTCTTGCTTTACGGCGCGTTACAGTGTCGTGTCGATTTCGAACCTTCTCTCCCGGCAATTCGAATGGCTTCCGAAATATCCACAGAAGATGCGATCGTTTCGGGAACAGTCAGCGTCCTGTTGCCGCTCGCCCTGCCTCGCCCCTATGACTACAAGGTGCCTGCCGGCATGGAGGTGCGGCCGGGGAGCTATGTGGTCGTGCCACTGGGGCCCCAGGAGTTGATCGGCGTCGTCTGGGGCGAGGGGACGGGGGAAGTTGGCCATAACCGGTTAAGACCCGTTACCGAGGTGCTCGATGCGCCGCCCATGCCGGAAGTGCTCCGCCGTTTCGTCGACTGGGTCGCGAGCTACACCGTTTCGCCGCCGGGCTCTGTGCTCC
>JAGUWA010000384.1 GCA_020062605.1 Parvibaculum sp.
TCGCGGCCGGCCGCGCGCCAGGCAAGAACGATGTCCGCGGCGGCGCGCGCGACGAAGCGGGTCAGTTCACCGGAGCGCTCGCGCTGTTCAAAGAAGGACAGGAAGAGGCCGGGCGGCAGCAGGCCATAGTCGGGATGATTCCAGCGAACATAAGCTTCCGCGCCCAGAATCGCGCTGTCGGCCAGGGAAATTTTCGGCTGGCAGACAAGAAAAAGGTGCCCCGCCTCGAAGGCGAGGTCGATATCGCGATTGGTCAGGCGAAAAGAACTGCTGTACATCTCGTTTCCGAACGGCCCTGGTGCCGGTAAGGGTCGAGGCTCGCCCGACGCCCCTTTCCGAGTGCTTAACCGGCGGCAAAGAGCGGCGGACAGCGTCGCCAAAAGATAAAAACAATGCTTCGAATTGAAGCAAAGGGAGGTTTGCGATGAGTGAGGCAGGAGCGAAAGCGGGCGCAAGCGCGCTCATTCCGGCGGCGACGATCCTTTTGTTGCGGGATGGCACAGAAGGACTCGAGGTCTTCATGGTGGTGCGGCACCACCAGATCGACTTTGCGAGCGGGGCGCTCGTCTTTCCGGGCGGCAAGGTGGACAAGCTGGACATGGCGCCCGGCGTGCGGGAACGCGCGGACGGCATGGAAGGGCTCGACGACTGGGAATTTTCCATGCGCGTGGCGGCGATCCGCGAGGCCTTCGAGGAATCGGGTGTGCTTCTGGCGCGCAGCGAGCAGACGGGCAGCGTCGTCGATGCCGGACGGCTGAAGACGCTGGAGCGGTTTCGCGATCCGCTCAACAAGGGCGAACTTGGCATCGCGGAGTTTCTCGCGAATGAGGGGCTGCGGCTTGCGGGCGACATGCTGACGCCGTTCGCGCACTGGATCACGCCGAACATGATGCCGAAACGCTTCGACACGCGTTTCTATCTCGCGAGCGCGCCGGAGGACCATCTGGCGGTGCATGACGGGTCGGAGTCGGTCGACAGCGTGTGGATCAGGCCGGAGCATGCCCTGAAGGAGGCGGATGCGGGAACGCGCACCATCATCTTCCCGACACGGATGAATGTGGAGAAGGTGGGCCGCAGCCCGAGCGTCGCGCATGCGATCGAAACGGCGCGGACGACGCCGGTCGTGACGGTCGAGCCGCAGGTGACGAAGAACGAGAAAGGCGAGCCGGTGCTGCGGATTCCCGTCGAGGCGGGATATTCGGTGACGGAAGAGCCGCTGTCGGCCGCGGCGAATGTCGCGAAGCCGAAGGCGGGGTGAGGGGTTCGGTCATCCCCTTCCACCCTCCCCTCGGGGAGGGTCAAACGGCTTCAAGCCGTTTGGGGCGGGGGCAGAACGATACCTGAAGAACCATCGATAGCGGTTTCGCCGGAATGGGCGCCGCGACCCCGCCCCGAAAAATTCTTCGCTACGCTCGAATTTTGTCGACCCTCCCCCAAGGGGAGGGTGGAAGAAAGAGGCAGGACAACTCAATACAAGAACTGCTCGGTGATGATGCGCTCCTCGAGGCCGTGGTCGGGGTCGAAGAGCATGAGCATGTCGATGCTTGCGTCTTCCTCTACCTCGACGTCGCGCACATGGCGGAACTCGGTGTGGTCGGCGACGGCGCTGACGGGGCGTTTTTCGGCTTCGAGAATGTCGAAGCGGACCTTCGCCCGATGGGAGAGGAGCGCGCCGCGCCAGCGACGGGGCCGGAAGGCGCTGATCGGCGTGAGCGCCAGGAGGGCGGCGTCGATGGGTACGATGGGCCCCTGCGCCGAGAGATTGTATGCGGTGGAGCCGGCGGGCGTCGCGACAAGCACACCGTCGCAAATCAGCTCTTCCATGCGCGTCTTGCCGTCGATGGAAATGCGGATCTTCGCTGCCTGATAGGTTTCGCGCAGCAGCGAGACCTCGTTGATCGCCAAAGCCTCCGCCTTGCTGCCATCGGCAAGCGTCGCGCGCATGCGCAAGGGATGGATGGTGGCGCATTCGGCGGCGGCGAGACGCTCGCGCAGATTGTCGTCGCGATATTCGTTCATCAGGAAGCCGACCGAGCCCCGGTTCATGCCGTAGATGGGGATGCGGCGGTTCATGTGCTGGTGGAGGGTCTGGAGCATGAGGCCGTCGCCGCCAAGCGCGACGATGACGTCCGCCTCTTCCGGGGCGGCATCGCCGTAGCGCTCGCTCAGCGTTTTTTGCGCGGCCCTCGCTTCGGGCACATCCGTCGCCACGAAGGCGATCTTCTCGAATTTCATCGTCTTCCCCTCATGGGCATCCGGAAATTTCTCCGAATGAATCGGTAAATTATCCGCAGGCACAAGGAGGTAAGCACATGGACGGAGATACGCAAGCCGGGGATTGGGACTATTCTGAGGGCGGGACGTGCCGGGTCAGCCGCCCGTGAGCGACATGTGGCGCGCGACGGCGGGGCGGTTGTGCTCGCGATCGATGATGAAGTCGTGGCCCTTGGGCTTGCGGGTGATGGCTTCGCCGATGGCGGCGTCGAGCGGGCCGTTCGCCTCGCTGGCGCGCA
>JAGUWA010000276.1 GCA_020062605.1 Parvibaculum sp.
CGGCCGCGTGCCGGCAAGCGTCGGCGTGACCATGCGCCCGCCCGGCCAGTCCGCGCAGTCGAAGATCATGTGCGCGCGCAGTTCCTCGGAACGGAAGAGGACGGTGGAAGCCCCCTTGGCGCAGTAACCGTATTTGTGGAGATCGGCGGACATCGACATGACGCCCGGCACCTCGAAATCGAAGGGCGGCACGTCGCCGCCATTCATGCGCACGAAGGGCGCGATGTAGCCGCCGACACAGGCATCCACATGGAGCCAGAGCTTCTTCTTCTCGGCGAGCGCGCCGAGCTTTTCGATCGGGTCGATGAGGCCGTAGGGAAAGCAGGGCGCGGAGCCGACCATCATGATGGTGTTGCCGTCGGCCGCCTCTTCCATCGCCTTCGGATCGGCGAGAAGATCCGCGCAAGGGACGCGGCGAATTTCGATCTCCATCATCTTCGCCGCCTTGTCGAAGGCGGGATGCGCCGACCAGGGCGCGACGATGTTGCATTGCCCCGTGACGCCCTTTTCCTTGCGGGCATAGTCGCGCGCGGTCTTCACCGCCATGGTGATCGAATCCGTGCCGCCCGACGTGATGTTGCCGGCGGAACCCTCCGGCCCGTGGAGAAGGCCGAGGCCCATGGCGACGACTTCGTCTTCCATCTGTTTGAGGCTCGGAAAGGCCATGGGACCGAGGCCGTTCTCCGACATGAACATCGTGTAGGCCTCTTTCTGGACCTGCGCGACATCGGGACCGGCATTGAAGACATAGACGGCGGTCTTGCCCTCGCGCCATTTGACGTCGTGCGAGCCGCGCGTCTCCATCTCGGTTTTCAGCTTGCCCCATTCGGTGCCTTGCTTCGGCAGCGTCCCGCCCATCCCGTCCTCCTGTCATTCGATGGGGGCAGACTAGCAGATAGGCGCGGGGACGCATCAATGTTGGTGTTCGTGGCCCCAGTCATGGTGAAGCATGAGGCGGGACGCCGGATGGGCGAGCGAATGAGGATCGGTGCCGGGCATTGCGATCTCGTCCCAGGCGATGGCGTCCTTCTCGCAACCATGCGGCGTTGAAAAGTCGGCGAAGCGACCCACCGGGGCTGGGTGCGCGCGGATCGCTTCGCCAGGCTGATCCGGCCGAAGCCGGAACGGCCAATTGCGCAATGACCGTTTGGAACGAGACCTTGAGACCGGCGAACACGCCGCGCCCTTCGCCCGGATAGAAGACGTCGGTCGCGGCCGTCGCGGCATCGGTGATGTTGCTGTAGGTCGAGATGGAGTGCTTGTCCGTCAGGTTGCGGGCGTCGACGAAAATTCGCGCCCGCGCGCGAAATCATTTCGCTGCAGGCGTCGTTACCGCTGCAGGCGTCGTTATGAGGAAATGAAGGAAGGACGCACCGCGTCAGGCGGGCGGTGCGCGGGGATGGCTGTCGGTGAGGACGACGCCCGAGAGAGCGGCGAAGGCGACACGCAGCGGAGCGGGAAGCGCCCATTGCTGCGAGGGAAGGGAGAACATCGCGGTAAGAGCCGCGGCGCCGCAATGATGAATGCAGATGCTGCAATCATGCGAGGCGGAGCCGGGAGAGGCCGGCTGTTCGACGGGGTTGCCTTCCTCGTCGATAGTGACGGTCTTCCAGACACCGCCCGAGCAGATGACGGTCTCGAAGAGGCCGTCCGTCGCCGGGTTTGCGATCTGGAGCGCGAGGGGCGAGGCGAGATGGAAGAACATCGCAAGCAGCGCCAGCACCTGAACGGCGCCGAGGCGAGCGAGCGGCCTTTGGCCATATGCCTGTGTTTTCCCCATGAAGAAAACCATACGCCGCGAAGGGCCGGAACGCCATGCCCTCGCAAAGCGCAGTTTGTCGCATGGGGCCCGGTTGCACCTATACTTTCCGCAAAGATGGAGGAACAGAGGCCGAAGCAGAGGAGGACAAAATGCATGCTTATGAAGACCTCACATACGAGGTGAAGGAGCGCGTCGCGCTGCTGACGCTCAACCGTCCGGACAAGCTCAATGCCTGGACGGCGGCGATGGAAAAAAGCGTGAAGCAGGCGATGGCGGCGGCTGTTGCGGACGAGACCGTCCGGGTCATCGTGGTGACGGGCGCCGGGCGCGGCTTCTGTGCGGGCGCTGACATGAACCTGCTCCAGTCGATCAAGCCGGGTAAATGGGAAGACCGTGAGCTTGCGGCGGCGTCGCGCGAGGAGAGCTTCGATTTCGCGAGCGGCCTCGGCCCCGATGTGAGCCCGCATTATGGCGCCCGCTTCGGCTATCTGATGCAGGTGAAGAAGCCGGTCATTGCCGCGATCAACGGTCCGGCGGCGGGGCTCGGTCTCGTCTTTGCGCTCTATGCCGACATGCGCTTCGCGGGCTCGGAAGCGAAGTTCACGACGGCCTTCGCCAGCCGCGGCCTCATCGCGGAGCACGGTGTCTCCTGGTTGCTGCCGCATCTCGTCGGCCTCGCGCATTCGCTCGATCTCCTGATGTCGGCGCGCAAGGTGATGGCGGACGAGGCCGCGAGCATGGGGCTCGTCAACAAGGTCTTCCCGCAGGAGAATTTCATGGCGAATGTCATGGACTATGCGCGGATGCTGTCAGAAACGGTGTCGCCGCGTTCCATGGCCGTGATGAAGGCGCAGATATGGAAGGCGCTGTTCCAGAACTTCAACGAAGCGCTGGAAGTGGGCGACAGCGAGATGCAGAAAAGCTTCGGCAGCGCCGACTTCAAGGAAGGCGTTGCGCATTTCGTGGAGAAGCGCGCGGCGAATTTTACGGGCCGCTGAGCTGAAACGAGACTTACGGCAAAACGAAAAAGGCGCGGGATTTCTCCCGCGCCTTTTGTTTTGTAGCAGGCGTTCCTCAGAAAGTGACTTCGACGCCCGCCAGAGCCTCGACGCCCGGCGCCACGAAACCGTTGGCCGGTTCGTAATGCGCGTCGAGCAGGTTGTTCACTCGCGCGGTGAGTTTCACATTGTCCGTGAGGCGATGCGATCCGGCGATGTTCACGAGCGTGTAGGGGCCCGGATCGAGATAGAAGCCGAACGAGTCGCGCGGGATATCCCGATAGATGTCGACCCACTCCGCATTGGCCGAGAGAACGGTGCCGGGGAGGAGCTCCCAGTCCGCGGTGAAGCCGATCTGGTGCCGCGGACGGCGGATCATCGTGGTTGCGAACTGATCCGACTTCAGGATCGTCAGCGTGTAGTCGATACGGGTCGTGAGTTCAGCAATCGGGCTGAACTCGATAAAGGTTTCGAGACCCTTCGTGTCGAACTCGTCGACATTGACGGCTGTAGAGTTGCCGCCGCCGGTAAAGTCGATGGAAATGGCGTCTTCGATTTCGGTATCGAACCATGTCGCCCCGGCCATTGCTTTGCCGTCGAGGAAACCTTGCTCGATACCCACTTCCCATCCCTTGCTCTTTTCGGGCTTGAGATCCGGATTGCCGGTATAGACGCCGGAGGGGAAGCCGCCGAACGTGTTTATGTCGAAACCGAAGCGCTGGTAGAGCGACGGCGTCTTGAAGCCCGTGCCGTAGGAGAGAGTGACGCGCGTATCCGTTTCCGGGTGGTAGTAGCCGGGCGCGACGGTGAAGGTGAAACGGTCCTCCATGTCTTCCGGCATGTCGTAGCGCGTGCTCACCGTGGCGAAGAAGCGCTCGCCGAAGGTCATGTGATCGCCCGCATAGATCGCGAAGGCGTCCGTCTGCGCATCGGAATTGAGATCGATGACAAAGCCGCCCAGATCGCGGTAGCCGTCGGACTCGAACTCGTCCCTCGTGTAGCTGCCGCCGAAGGTGAGGAGATGTTCGGGCGTGAGGTCGAAGGCATTGTCGATCGCGAGCCTCAGCGTCGTGCCTTCATTGCTTGCGCGGTCGAGATAGATGGAGCCGCCGGGGTCCGGATTGTCGGTCGAGTCGGATTTCTGCACCGTGTAGCCCGCGGACAGTCTCGGCCGCCACTTCCCGTCGAGGAAGCGGCCCGAGAGATCGCCCGAGAGGAAGAGGCGGCGCGACTCGAAAATGCTGTCGAAGTTCTGATAGACGCTGACAGAGCCGGCGGTCGAGCCGTCCGCATCCGTGTCCGCCTCGGCATCCGTGTATTGCAGGAAGACCGACCCGCTCACATTCTCGTTGAACGTCGTGGCGAGGCGGCCCGATGCCGAAAGCGTTTCGGTGCCGTCCTCTTCTTCGCCACGCGCGTCGCGAAGGCGAGCGGGCGTGATGTCGTTGCCGTCCGTATCCTCGCGCGAGAGCGAGAGGAAATAGTCGGTCGCACCGAAGCTGCCGCCCGTGCTCGCATAGGTGTTGAGCGTGCCGAGCGTGCCGCCCTCGACGCGGAGCGTGCTGCGCGGATCGCTCGTGCCGGATTTCGTGATGATGTTGATGACGCCGCCCAGCGCCTGGCTGCCATAGAGCGAGGATTGCGGCCCGCGCACCACCTCGATGCGCTCGACATTGTCGAGCGGAATGCCCGCGAGATTGGCCGCGCCGCCCGGCGAGGAGGGATCGTTGATCGGCGTGCCGTTCACGAGAACGAGCGTCTGGTTGGAATTCGCGCCGCGCGTGAAAACGGAGGTGACGGTACCACGCGAACCCGACGGCACGACATGGAGCCCCGGAACGGAGCGCAGCGCGTCGGTGATGTCCTGGTACTGAAACGTCTCGATCTCTTCGGCGGTGACGATCGTGTAGGAGCTTGCCACTTCTTTCGTGGGAATGGGCTCGACGCCGCCCGAAACGAGCAGCTCCTCCGTTACGATCGCTTCTTCCGCATGCGCGGATGCGGCGGTAAATGCCGCCAGTGTCAGGGCAGCAACGGCCCTCCAGCCTTTGATAGTCATGGAATCGGTATCCTGTCTCTCTTGCGCGGCCACCCCGGCCGCATGGCGCCGGTGCGCGGGAGAGAGACGGAAAACGGAAACCCGAAAGGCTTGGGCCAAGGGTCGACGTCCCCCTGGCAGACCCCCGGCCACGGCAGATGACGAACCCGGTGGCAGGTCTCCTGGCTCGCGGGTCATAGGCGCCGTTCCGTCTTCCCGGGATGCCGGCCCGCGAGCGGACCTTGGCAGCCAGTGACATTGTTGGAACGGTGCCTCGCCGCTTACAGTTGCGGGGGCAGCCAGGGCATTGGCCTTGCGGCCTCACCCTGTTCCCTCTTGCCTCCTCGGGACGCCCTTGCGGACCCCCTCGGAACCATCGAGTGGCGGCATCATAGGGGGGAGGGAGGCTCTGTCAAACTTGCCGTTTCACGCCTTGGCGCTGGGCCGCGCGGAAACGGCGGCGTGCCAGCGCAGGAGGTCGCTGTGCTCCGGCTTCGGCTCCTGCTTCACCCATTTGGCGAAATCGACGCAGACAAGGGCCGTGATGTCGGCAAGGGAGAATGTGTCAATGGCGATGTAGTCGCGTCCCTTGAGCCGCTCGTTCAGCATGTCGAAGAAGCGGGTGAGGCGCTGCGAGCCGCGTTCGGCCAGCGCCGGGATCTGCGGATGATCGAGGGGGCCGGGCAGGGCGCGGCCGACCATGCCCTTCGAGGTGTTGCGCAGGACTTCGGCGATGGGCATGAAGCCTTCGAACTCGATTCGCGCATTCCAGCTGAAGACGAGGCCCTTCTCGGCGGGCGTGCTGCCCAGCAGCGCGGGCGCGGGCTTCGCCTCTTCGGCCCAGGCGGCGATGCCGATATTCTCGGTGAGGATCGTGCCGTCTTCGAGCTTCAGCGCCGGAACGGTGCAGGCGGGATTGATCTTGCGATAGGCCTCGCCGAGCTGTTCGGCCTTGGTGAGGTCGACCTGCACGGTCTCATGGGCGATTCCCTTTTCCGCGAGCAGGATGCGCGCCCGGCGGGGGCTTGGCGCAAGGGTGAAGTCGTAAAGCGTGACGGTCATGGGGTTCCTCGCAATTTTCTTCGTTAACGGTGCCGGGCTGGCCCGCTGCTTGCTGACGTTAGCGGATGCTACTCAACAGATAGAGGGGATGTCTTGTTATGAAACCGTTTCGGCTGACCCACCTCCGGGTGGCGGTCTCGGCACTGGTGCTCGGTCTTGGCGCCGGCGCATCGGCCTTTTTCATGAGCGCGAAGCCGGCCTATGCCTGTGCGCCGGGCGGCGGCGGCTCGCTCGGTAACCTGCTCGACATCATCGGCCGCATTTTCGGCTGGTAAGGCGAGGGCAGGGCCTCCCTGAAACGAACGAAGGCTCCCGCGCCGATAAGCGCCGGGAGCCTTCATTTTCGATTGGTCGGAGTGGCAGGATTTGAACCTGCGACCCCCTCGTCCCGAACGAGGTGCGCTACCAGACTGCGCCACACTCCGCCGCCAATTCGAGGCGGCGTTATAGCCGCCAAAACCCGTGCCCGCAAGCGCGATCCGGGCCGTCTCCCGGCACTTTCGCTCCGATTGTCCGCCGCGGCGGCCCGGTTGCACCCTTCAGGGGATGCCGGTATGTTCCGCCGCGTTTCGCGAGGCCGCCCGCTTGAGGCTTCCGGGCCCTGCTGGGGCGTAGCCAAGTGGTAAGGCAGCGGATTTTGATTCCGCCATTCGGAGGTTCGAACCCTCCCGCCCCAGCCAGATTTCCGCAGTCGCGCGTGCATTCCTTGCGCCGGACGGCAGGCGGAAGCCGCCGGGAATCGCCCGGTTTTTCCGGATATATTCAGCCTGCTGACAAAATGATGCCGCCGCGAGGAGTCCTGGCCGGAAGCGGGGGCGTCCGACCCTGCGTCAATTTGGTCTGTCTGTGGCAAATTTAGGGTATTGACCCTAGATTTCACGGCCCCAAGATAGCCTCACTGGAAATCCGGCGACCCCAAGAAGCGCCGACTGAGGAAGGTAGAGGACATGTCAGGGACTGAAACGCTCACGAAACCGGCTTCCGCGCAGAAAACCGAGCACTTCGACGTCTTGATCGTCGGTGCGGGTATTTCGGGCGTCGGTGCCGCCTATCATCTGCAGGAACAGTGCCCGGAGAAGACCTTCGTCGCGCTCGAAGCCCTCGACAGCTTCGGCGGCACCTGGCACATGCACCGCTATCCGGGTATCCGTTCGGACAGCGATCTTTATACGTTCGGCTACCGCTTCAAGCCCTGGACGGGCACGCCCATCGCGACGGCGGAAGAAATTCTCACTTATATGAAAGAGGTGATCGAGGAGAACGATCTCGATCGCCACATTCGCTACAACCATCGCATCTCCACGGCGAAGTGGTCGAGCAAGGACAATCTCTGGACCGTCTACGCGACCGACAAGAAGACCGGCGAGGAGCGCCGCTTCACCGCGAACTTCCTGTGGATGTGCCAGGGCTATTACCGCCACTCCGAGGGCTACACGCCCGAATGGCCGGACATGGACAAGTTCAAGGGCAAGATCGTTCATCCGCAGACCTGGCCCGAAGACCTCGACTACAAGGGCAAGAAGGTCATCGTGATCGGCTCCGGCGCGACGGCGGCGACGCTTGTTCCAGCCATTGCCGGCGATTGCGAACATGTGACGCTTCTGCAGCGTTCGCCGACCTATTTCATTCCCGGCCGCAACGAGAACGAACTTGCCGACCGGCTGCGCGTGCTGGGCGTGGACGAGGCCTGGATCCACGAAATCACGCGCCGTGAAATCCTGCACAATCAGGCGGAGTTCACGCGCCGCTCCTTCGAGGAGCCCGAAGAGGTCAGGAAGGAGTTGCTCGACGCCGTGCGCCTGTTCCTGCCGGAAGAAACCGTGCAGAAACACTTCACGCCGAGCTATCGCCCTTGGCGGCAGCGCATCGCCTTCGTGCCCGATGGCGACATCTTCAAGGGCATCGCCTCCGGCAAGGCCACGGTGGAGACGGACGAGATCGAGCGCTTCACCGAGAAGGGCATCCTGCTGAAGTCCGGCAAGGAACTCGAAGCCGATATCATCATCACGGCGACGGGCTTCAATCTCAGCGTGCTCGGCGACATCGACTTCGACATCGACGGCAAGCCGCTCAACTTCGCCGATACCGTGACCTATCGCGGCATGATGTTCACCGGCGTGCCCAACATGATCTGGATCTTCGGCTATTTCCGCGCGAGCTGGACGCTCCGTGTGGATCTGCTCGGCGACTTCGTCTGCCGCCTGCTGAAGCACATGGACAAGAAGGGTGCGAAGAAGGTGACGGTGGCGCTGCGGAAGGAAGACAGTAACATGCCGTTGCTGCCGTGGATCGATCCGGAGAACTTCAACCCGGGCTACCTCATGCGGAGCATGGATCTGCTGCCCAAGCGCGGCGACAAGCCGGAATGGCAGCACACCCAGGATTACTGGGTCGAGAAGGATCAGCTCCCCGCGATCGACCTCGACGGAGCCGAGTTCCACTACGAATGAGGGGAAGACCGGAACCGGGCGTCCGTCAAGGCGTTCGGTTCCGGTTTTCCTGCCTGCCCCTGCGGCAACGATGCGCCGCGAGCCGAAAAGCCGTTTCTCCTTCTTGTGTCTTTTGTCGTCCGGTCTAGAGTTGAGGCAACAAGAAAAGAAAGAGGGAGGACTGAAATGGCTGCTCAGGGAGAAGGCGCGTCAGCGCGAGAGAAATCCGAACAATTCGATGCCGTGATCGTCGGCGCAGGCTTTGCGGGCATGTATATGCTTCATCGCTTGCGCGGCCTCGGCTTGACCGCGCGCGTCTTCGAGGCGGGCGAGGGCGTCGGCGGCACCTGGTACTGGAACCGCTATCCCGGCGCGCGCTGCGACGTCGAAAGCCTCGAATATC
>JAGUWA010000316.1 GCA_020062605.1 Parvibaculum sp.
CGGTTCGCGCGGCATACCGAGCCCACGTTCCGAAATAATGTTTTTCTGAATCTGCGCCGTGCCGCCGCCG
Organism: Parvibaculum sp.; assembly: GCA_020062605.1. Lineage (GTDB taxonomy): Bacteria > Pseudomonadota > Alphaproteobacteria > Parvibaculales > Parvibaculaceae > Parvibaculum. The sequence goes on from JAGUWA010000316.1 coordinate 71, forward strand.
ATGATGAGCCCGAGCTGAAACATGTATCCCCACTGCCACGAGCCGTGGCTACGCAGATAGGGGCTGTCGTCGTAGAGAACGCCAAGCTCTCCCATGACGTCGATCGCGAGCGCCGATATTTGATGGGTAAGTTCGCAGGACTGAAGCTTCACGATCAGACGCGCCAAGCCGGGATCCTCACCCTTGCTGGCGCTGGTCAGCAGCCGGAGCCCATTGAACTTCATGGCAGCAAGTTCTGCCTGAAGCCTTACCAGGCGGTCCCGGAAAATTGGATTGTCGATGGCCCGCTGCCCGTCGACAGTCTCCTCGTGCATCAGATCGACAAGGGCCTGGAACCTGGTTTCCATAGCGGCCGGATCGCCCAGCATTCCGCGTTCGTGTTTCAGCGTTGCGTTGGCGACGAACCACCCCTGCCCGCGCTGGCCGACGATCTGCGTCTTCGGCACGCGCACATCGGTGAAGAAGACTTCGTTGAATTCGGCATGGCCCGTCATGGTGGTGAGCGGACGGACTTCGATGCCGGGCGTCTTCATCGAGAAAATCAGATAGGAAATGCCTTCATGCTTCGGCTTGTCGGGCTCGGTGCGCACCAGGCAGAAGATCATGTCTGCCTCATGCGCGGTGCTGGTCCAGATCTTCTGGCCGTTGATGACGAAATCGTCGCCATCGACAGTCGCCCTTGTCTGAAGGCTGGCGAGGTCCGAACCGGAACCAGGCTCGGAATATCCCTGGCACCAGACCACCTCGCCGCGAAGCGTCGGCTTCACCCATTTTTTCTTCTGCTCCTCGGTGCCAAGCTCGAGAAGCGTCGGCACCAGCATGGAGATACCCTGGTTCTGCAACGCCGAAGGAACACGAGCAGCGGAAAATTCCTCCGCGATGATGCGCGATTCGAGAATATCCGGCTTTGCACCATAGCCTCCGTAGTCTTTCGGAATCGTCCGCGCGGCATAGCCGTGCTGGATCAGCAGTTGCTGCCAGGAACAGGCTTCGGGAGACGGGCGCCCGGCAGCACCGAGACCCTTAGGCGCCTGACTCTTGTATTTCGTCAGGAACGCCCTGACCTCTTCCCGGAAGGCCTCGTATTTGGGGCCATATGCCAGATCCATTTTCGATCTCCGATGCGTAGATGCGATTGGCTTTGCTTTTATTTCGGCGCAGGTTTGAAACACGGAAGCATGAATCCGTCGCCGATATCCCTGAAGACAAGGACCACAGGCATGTCCAGTTCAACTGCCTCCGGGTCGCAGTCGAGCAAGCGCGTCGCCATGCGGACGCCTTCTTCCAATTCCACGACCGCAGCTATGTAGGGCACGTCGCGTGCGAAAGCCGGATGAAAGGGCTGGTAGGTCACCGTCCAGGAAAAAATGCGCCCGCGCCCGCTGCTCGGCATCCACTCGTAATCCGGCGAACCGCATTTTGCGCACATGTAGCGCGGAAGGAACCGCCAGGTATCACAATGGCTGCACTGCTGAAACCGCAGGACGCTGTCCTGGCAAAGCTTCCAGAACTCCGCGTCGACCGGATCGACGGTCGCGGGCTGAGGATATTTCGGTTGCTCAATTTCCATTTTTACCTCCTCAAAATCGCGAGGCTGCCATCGCCGAGATCGCCCCATCCGGTCACGAGTCCGATTTCGGCATCCGGAATTTGCCGCTTGCCCGCATCGCCGCGCAATTGGCGGGTCGCCTCAAGCACATGATTGAGGCCCCACACATGCGCCTCGCTCAAAAGCCCGCCATGCGTATTGAGCGGGAACTTGCCGCCGAGCTCGATCTGTCCATCCTTGACGAAATCGAGTGCGCCACCCGGCTCGAAATAACCCAGGGCTTCGAGCTGGAGCAGCACGACATAGGTGAAACAGTCGTAGACCTGCAGAAAGTCCATGTCCTTCGGTGTCACGCCGGCCATGGCGAAAGCGCGTGGCGCGGCGTAGCTCAAACCGATCTTGAAAGGATCCGGCCGTGACGGAATATCGTCGGCAGGATAAGGATGGCCCTCGGCCGCGCCGGAGATATAGACCGGCCTGTGAGGCAAGTCCTTCGCCCGCTCGGCGCTCGTCACCACGACGGCGCAGGCCCCATCCGTCTCGAGACAGCAATCGAATAAACGGAACGGCGAGGACACCATGCGCGACCGCATGTAATCGTCCATCGTCATCGGTTGACCGCAGGTCAGGGCGCGGTCGTTGAGTTGGGCGTGCTTGCGGCACGCCATCGCAATCCAACCCGTCGCCTCGGGGCCGACATTGTAAAGTTTCGAGTGCCGCGTCGCGAGCCAAGCATACATCTGCACCGGCAACAGAACGCCATAGGGGAGATAGTAACCCCGGATGGTCGAGGTCAGCGTGTTCATGTTCATTGGCCGGCTTGGCGGCACCCCCGCTTTTGGACGCAGCGCCGAGTAGCCATTCCAGCCGAGCGTGACCAGCACGTTGTCGCAGATACCGGAGGCCACGGCCATGGCGGCATTCTGCAACGCGGTAGTCGGGCTCGCGCCTCCCATGTTGACCGTCGATGCATATCGCAGCACATCGACGCCAAGGTTGGCGGCCAGTTCCTCCGAGGTTGTATAGACGGGCGGCGGCACCATGCCGTCGATGTCCCCAGGCTTCAGCCCCGCATCCGCGATGGCCCGCCTGGCGGCGTCTAGCATCATGGCCACGGCCGTCTGGTCCGACCCTTTTACATAGCCGGTCTCGCCGATCCCGACGATCGCAGCCTTGTCGCTGAAATTCTTCACGAAACTGCCCTCATCATCATTGCCCAGGCACGCAGCCTTTTCGTTGATCCGCCGCACACCTTCCGTTGAAAATATTCTGTAACAGATCAAGCCACCGGAATGAGACAGGAATGGACGGATTCCTGCCCCTCGATCTGGCGCGCCAGCGTCTTGATCGCCAGTTCAGCTTCCTCAAGCTCGAAATTATGAGTGTGCATGAGCTCAAGAGGATATTTGCGGCGCTCGATCATCTCGATCGCCTTCTTGTATCCCGACGACGTAACGCCGATCGCGCCCTTGATGGTGATTTCCTTCATGACGATAAGATCGGACACGAAATCGGAGACAGGCTTGAATCCCTTGACGCCGGCAAGGACGACCGTTCCGCCCATACGGACACAATCCAGGGCTTCACGGACCGGCTGAGTCGCGTAGGACGTAACCTCAACTATGACGTCCGCGCCCTTTCCGTTTGTCAACGCCCGCACGCGATCGACAACATTTTCGTTCTGCACGTCGATGATGTGATCGGCGCCCAGAGCAAGCGCCATCTGGAGCTTGTTTGAATCGGCCGCAAGCCCCGTGACTATGATCTTTCCCGCGCCGGCTTCACGTGCGGCAACGACGCTCGCAAGCCCGCGCTGTCCGGGTCCAAAAATCAAAACGGTATCGCCAACCTGCGTCTGCGGAATCTCGACCGCCCAGCGGAAGCCCGCACCCAGCGGATTGAACATGACCGCCAGTTCCGCCGGAAGGTTCTTGTCCATCTTGTGAAGGATCGTGTTGGGCGCGAGGTACATATATTGCGAATAGGCGCCCCAGAGGCCCGGTGACTCCGTGAGCGGAATATATGAGTAGATCTGGCGGCGGTCGCAGAGGTGATAATGCCCGCCGACACAGGTGTCGCAGCAATGGCACGACAACATCGTCTCGATAGCGACCCGATCACCAACATCGACGCCCCAGCGCCTGGCGGCCTTGTCGCCAATTGCCTCGATAATCCCGAGAGGTTCGTGGCCCGGAATCACCGGCATCGGAGTCTGCAAGACCCCTTCGTATTGTTCGTAGTCGCTGCCGCAAATGCCGCAGGCTTCGATGCGAAGGATGGCGCTGTCGTCGGCGATCTGGGGGATCGGCAAATCTCGGGCTTCGAGTTTGCGCGGAGCCGTCTGCACCATCGCCATCGATTTTTTCGGCAACATTTTCAACTCCCTGCTTGGTGTCGGCACCGACGACGCGTCGATAACACATATATATTTTTTTATCCTTGTATGTGTTATAAAGATTCAAACGTAGAATGCGAAGCCCTAAACTTCCGCTTCGCAAAATTTCGGGGAGGACAAAATAATAATGACCGATGAAACGCCCAGGGTTCCCCTGCTGTCGATGGCGGAAGCGGCGGCCGCAGCCGCGAAAGCCGGCATATCCGAACAAATGGCGCCACTCAGCGTATTCAGGGTCTTGCTCCGCCATCCCGATGTAGCGCGCGAGCTTGCCTCGACGCTGAACACCCTGCTTTTCCAGGGCAACAAGCTCGATGCAAGACTGCGCGAACTCATCATCATGCGTATCGGCTGGAAGACGAAATCGCTCTATGAATGGACACAGCATTGGCGGGTCGCCCGCATGCTGGACATTCCGGAGGCGGATCTGGTCGCCACGCGGGACTGGAAAAACGCTTCCTGCCTGTCCGACGCCGACCGTGCCATTCTCGCCGCGACCGACGAGACGCTCGACGGCGGCATGATTTCGGACGCCACCTGGACGGCCTGTGCGGCACACCTGAAAACGGTAGAAGAACGGATCGAACTGGTTGTTGCCATCGGAAACTGGACGCTTTTCTCGCAACTGCTCAAAAGCCTGAAGATTCCGCTTGAGGATGGCGTCGTCGCCTGGCCACCGGACGGCAAGAAACCTTGAGCGCGCAAGACAATGACAATTGCGGAACAGGATTACGATAATGAGCGGGAAAAAGGCTATTTCGAAGGATCTGGTCGGCATGACGTTTCCGGCCGTCGATGTGGAATGGTCCGACAAGGACACGATGCTCTATGCACTCGGCGTCGGCGCTCGACCCGCCGATGGGCTTGATTTCATTTATGAAGGCAGAGGACCGAAAGTTCTGCCGACCTATGCCGTCATCCCCGGCGGGCGAGGGCTCGCAGGGCTGATGAGCGGCGTCGAGATGAAGTTGGAAATGCTGCTGCATGGCGAGCAATCCGTCGAGTTGCTGCGTCCCCTGCCCTCATCGGCCAAGGTCAAGATAACGGCGCGCGTTTCCGAGGTTTGGGACAAAGGCAAGGCGGCCGTTATCGGAGTTGAGAGTACAGGTTCCGACGAGAAGGGACCCCTCTTCAAAACTCACGCGACGCTATTTGTACGCGGCGCCGGTGGATTCGGCGGAGAGCGCGGCCCTGCGAGCGTCGACTCGACGCCGCCAGAGCGGACGCCTGACGCAGTGGTCGAGGACACGACGCGTCCCGAGCAAGGGGCAATCTACCGCCTCTCGGGCGACCGCAATCCGATCCACATCGATCCGGACTTCGCCAAACTGGGCGGCTTTGAAAAGCCCTTCGTTCACGGGCTTTGCACATATGGCTTTGTCGGTCGCGCGGTCCTGCGCGAGCTTTGCGGCAACGATCCCGCCCGTTTCAAATCTCTCAGCGGACGCTTTGCCGCTCAGGTCTATTTCGGCGACACCATTATAACGAAGATGTGGAAAACGGGCGACGGAGTCGCGATCGTGCGGGCCGAGACGCAAAACGGCAATGTCGTGCTGTCTCAGGCCAAAGCAGAATTCAAGCCCTGACGGACGGAAATTGGCGAAGTGAAAAAAACGCCAGATACATTTGTTCATCTGCTTGCCCCGCTCGATCTCGGGTTTACTGCGCTCAGAAACCGCGTGTTGATGGGATCGATGCACACCGGCCTCGAGGAGATGCAGGACGGTTTCGAGCGACAGGCCAAATTCTTCGCACGACGCGCAAAGGGAGGCGTCGGAATTCTTGTTACCGGCGGCATCTCGCCGAACAGGGCGGGAAGGCTTGCAGAGCGCGCGTCGGTCATGACCGAGGACCTCGTTGAGAGTCATCGTGTGATCACACGCGCTGTCCACGATGAGGGCGGAAAGATCGTTCTCCAGCTCCTGCATGCGGGCCGGTACAGTCGGCATGCCGAACTGGTGGCTCCCTCCGCAGTCAGGTCCCGCATCAATCCGCTCACGCCCCGCGCCCTGGGCGAAGATGAAATCCTCCAGACCATTGAGGATTTTGGCACCGCCGCGGCACTCGCACGCGAAGCCGGATATGACGGCGTTGAAGTCATGGGTTCGGAGGGCTATTTTCTCAATCAGTTCACTGCGGCGCGTACAAATCAGCGTACAGATGGCTGGGGCGGTTCGGCGGAGAACCGGCGTCGATTGCCGGTTGAGGTCGTCGGGCGTGTCCGCAAGCGTTGCGGACCGGACTTCATTATCGCTTACCGGATATCCGTTCTCGATCTTGTCGAGGGGGGCAATTCCTGGCCGGACGTCGCCGCCCTCGCAAAAGATGTCGAGGCAAGCGGAGCAAACATCCTCAATACCGGCATAGGCTGGCATGAATCGCGTGTGCCGACGATCGCTCATATGGTGCCGCGCGGAGCTTTCACCTGGGCGATCAAGCGGCTCAAGGCGGAAGTCGCGATACCCGTGGTCGCGTCCAACCGGATCAATACGCCGGAGCAAGCGGAGCAACTGATTGCAGACGGACAAGCCGACATGGTTTCGCTCGCGCGTCCACTATTGGCCGATCCCGATTTTGTTGCGAAAGCGGCATCGGGCGCATCGTCGAAAATCAATACTTGCATCGGTTGCAATCAGGCCTGCCTCGACAACGCCTTCACCGGACGGCTGACAACCTGCATGGTCAACCCTGCGGCATGCCGGGAAGTCGAATTCAAAATTGTACCAGCGACCCGAGGAAAATGCATTGCGGTCCTTGGCGGCGGCCCGGCGGGTCTTGCCTGCGCGGTAACGGCGGCCGAACGTGGCCACAAGGTTGCGCTATTCGAAGCCGACATCGATATCGGCGGTCAATTCAATCTGGCACGGCGGATTCCCGGCAAGGAGGATTATGCCGAGACTATCCGCTATTTCAGGAACCGGCTCGACGAACTGGGCGTCGAGGTCCGTTGCGGCCGACCGGCTTCACTCGCCGACCTGGAGAGCGGGGGATTTGACGAAATCGTCGTCGCAACCGGAGTTCGCCCGCGCCATCTCGACGTTCCAGGTGCGGATCACCCATCGGTTATGACCTATGTAGAGGCAATCACGGACACCGCACGCGTCGGTACCGAAGTTGCCATTGTCGGTGCCGGCGGCATAGGCTTCGACGTGGCGACGCTCCTGTCTCATCCGCACGGCCCACACGATCCGTCGCATCCCGATGTCGAGGGATTTTCCTCCGAGTGGGGAATCGACTTGAGCTATACGCAGCCAGGCGCTTTGCTGCCCGCCAATCATCAATGGCCGGCATCGCGCAAGATTCATCTTCTCCAGCGCAAGCCGCGTGCCAGCTTCGGTGCCAGCTTGAGCAAGACCAGGGGATGGGCGAATTTTCTGGAGGTGATGTTCCGCGGCGTTACGATGACAGGCGATGTAACCTATCGAAAAATCGATGATGCCGGGCTCCACATCGAGACCGGCGGCAGACCGCAGACGTTGAAAGTCGACACGATTGTCGTCTGCGCCGGACAGGAATCGGCGGACGATGCGTTGTCATTGGCGCGGTCCCTGGGCAAACCCGTTCACGCAATCGGCGGTGTCGACAAGCCTCAGCAACTCGATGCGGTCAGAGCGATCGAAGACGGCACGCGCCTCGCGCTCTCTCTTTGAGGAAGCAAACGAAAAACGAGGCGCGGAAGAGACCATATAAATCAGAGTTGTCGCATGAACGCTAATGTCCTCAAATCCGAACAGCCCTCGGCTGCAACGGTAAAATCCGCGACCCGTGTTCTGGAGATTTTCGAGTATTTCGACGAAGTAAGACGCCCGGTGACGATTCAAGACGTAGCGCAGGCGCTGAGTTATCCTCATTCCAGCACCGCCGCCCTTCTGAAAAGCCTCGTGAGCCTCGGCTATCTGGAGCACGACGACCGGGGCAAAACTTTTTTTCCAAGCATCCGGATATCTCTGCTGGGAAACTGGGTGGAAGCCGAGGCGTTACCGATCCGGAATGTCCAGCGCCTTATGAGACGGCTTTCGGCCGATACGGGATGCACGATCATCCTCGCCGCGCGTCTAGGTGCTTATGCTCAATATGTGAAGGTGATTCAAGGTACGTCGCCCATCCGCTTCCATGTCAAGCCAAGCACCAAGCGAATGCTCGCTTTTTCGACGATTGGCCGCGTTCTGCTGAGCGAACTTCCGTTGCCCGAAGCGAGACGTCTGATTCATGATGCCCTTGCCGCCATGCCGGAGCGGCGGGAATCGATGCAGGAGATCGAAGACGAACTGCAAAGAATCAGAAAACGCGGCCTTGCGCTTTACAGCGATCTCGTGACGCCGGGAGCGACCATGCTGTCGATGCCCATTCCGATTGGCCCGTCCGGACGCTCGGTCGCGATCGGGATAGCCGCTCCCAACGAGTATTTTCGCAATCGTAAACAACCGTTCACGGCGTTACTGAAAAACGCTATCGCCGAGCACATCTCACAAAACGGGCAAGGCTTTAAGGAGACTGTAGACGACGAGGACCAACTTGAAATCGACGACGATACAGCGCCATAATCATCCGAGCTTTGTATCCAGGAAGCTGGCCATCTCGTCGATCGCCGCGCGGCCTTCGCTCAAGACCGGCGCAAACCAGTGCCAGACATGAATCATCTCCGGCCAGACATGGAGATCGACGGATACGCCAGCCTCTTTCAATCTATCGGCCAATAAGTGGCTATCCGAGAGCAAAACCTCCGAACTGCCTACCTGAATCAGGAATGGCGGCAATCCATTGAGATCGGCGTATACGGGCGATGCCAGAGGCGCCCTGCGCGGGGTTGAAGTTCCCAGATAGGCCGCCGTCCACAGCTCAAGATCGGCATGGCGCACCATCGGGTCCACATTCGCTTTCGCGCCATAAGAGGCACCTTTATTTTCAAGATTGGCCCACGGCGAAATACAAACGGCCGCAGCCGGAAGTCTGAGACCGGCATCGCGCGCCGCCAGAAGCACGGCGACCGTCAGGCCGCCGCCGGCTGAATCCCCCGCCACAGCGAGCTTCGCCGGGTCGACGCCCGTCTCGGTCAACCAGCGATAAGCAGCAAGCGCATCATCGACCGCCGCCGGAAATGGATGCTCTGGAGACCGCCTGTAGTCGATCAGCAGAACCCGGCCATTCAGGGCAAGAGCTGTGTGCGCCGCAAGATGGCGATGCGAGTCGAGAGAACCAAGCGCATAGCCTCCTCCATGCAGATAGAGCAAAACCCGCTTGCCGGCACCGGCAGCCGGCGCCAGCCATTCGCCGGGAACCCCGCCGGCGGAAACCGGCGTGACCGTCACGCCCTCGGGAAGACCGAACGCCTTGCCAGCCTCGTCATACGAGGTACGAAAATCCTCAAGAGAACGAGCCTCCCCTGTCACAAGGCCCGCAAGCAGCTGACGAACGACAGCAAGTTCCTCAAGACTCATTCTTCACGCCCTCCTCAGGCTGCTGCGCCATGGCGCAGCAGACGGCCCGGCAAACGACCTTCGGCGCCCAACACATCGACGCCATTGCGCCGGATCAATGTCCCGTTGACGACGACGGCCGAAATGCCCGAGGCATCGGAAATCAGCCGGTCTTCGCCAGCAGGCAGGTCATAGACCCTGCGAAGGGAACTTGCGCCAACCGTTTCGGCGTCGAAGATCAGGACATCGGCGGGCATTCCCACAGCGAGGCGACCGCGATCCTTGATGCCGAACACCTCGGCGGGCCGCGATGTCAGCATCCGGACCGCCTCCTCCAGCGTCAAAACGCGCTTTTCACGGACCCATCTTCCGAGAAGATGCGTGGAAAAACATGCATCGCAGAGTTGGCTCGCATGCGCGCCTGCGTCCGAGAGGCCAAGCACTGTGCAGGAATCGCGCAGCAACGTTGCCACTTCGTCTTCGTCGGCGTTTGCGACAGGCAGGCGGAACCGTGTCTGCAGATCGCTTTGAATCGAGAGATCCAACGCAAGATCGATCGAGTTGCATCCGAGTTCCGCTGCGACGTCACGCACCAGCCGTTCCGCGAATTCCGGCCGATCCGGACAATAAGCGATGACCGCCTTGTCCCATGCATTGAGGATCGGACCACGCATCGCATCCCGGAATCCCGCCCGGAAAGAGTTGTCGGCGTAAAGCTTCAGTTTTTCCGCGTGGTCCGATTTGTTCACCGGCGCGAAGACCGGCATGCTCTGGAACAGAAACGGCTGATCGAATCGAAATTCAAAATTGAGCGGCCTGCAGGTGACCTGCGGAAACACCGCGTAACCAGCCGACTGAAGTTCGTTTGAGCGCGCCAACTGCTCGGCTGCGGAGCCGACATTCAGCACCCCGCCACCGCCCAGCAACGCCGTCCAACTGACATGGCGACCGGAAACGCGGTTCAATTCCGCGAATTCATCAAATGACAGTTCCTTGCCGACAGTCGCCTGTATCACGCCTTCGCCCGCCTCGCCCAGCGCCGACGCAATCTCCCGTATCTCGCTGAACGCCGCCAGTCGGCTTGGAACCGGCCTGCCCTCGTAGCCTACATGCGTCGGCGATTTCGATGTCGCATAACCGAGTGCGCCCGCTTCGAGGCCCTCGCGCATCAGGCTTTTCATATGCCCGACCTCCTCCGGCCGCGCCGCCCGTTCGGTGGATTCAGGCCCGAGAGCATAGAGGCGAAGCGGCGTATGCCCCAGAAGAACGGCCACGTTGATCAACGTACCCTTCTTTTCCACGACGTCGAGATATTCGGGAAACGTCTCGAACCCCCATTCGTCGCCGAGACCGGCCTCCAGCGCCTTGACGCTCATGCCCTCGACATTTTCGAGTGTCCGCAAAATAAGACCGCGGTGCTCCTTGCGCGTCGGCGCAATGCCGAACCCGCAATTGCCTACCACGACCGTCGTCACACCGTGCCACGGCGAGATCGACAGATTCCCGTCCCACAGAAGCTGGGCATCGTAATGCGTATGTATATCGACGACGCCGGGGGCAACGACCTGCCCCCGGGCGTCGATAGTCGTCCTCGCCCCGGCGGGGGCCTGCCCCATAGCCACAACTTTGCCGTCGCGAATACCGATGTCTCCGGCATAGCCCGGAGAGCCGGTGCCGTCGACAATGAATCCACCCACGATCTTCAGATCGTAGTCCATGAAAACGTCCTCCCCGTGAATCGAAAAAGCCCGCGCCTTGACATCAGTATACGGATCGTCAAACGGCGAGCTTGTAGAGTTCAGCGACGTTGTCGTGGCATATCCAGTTGCGTTCCTGCTCGCTCAGATTTTTCGTGTGCTCTTCCAGCATTGCCTGTGACCAGGGCCAGGTCGAATCCGAATGCGGGAAATCGTTCGCCCACATCAGGCGGCGAACATTGCACATATCCTTCATCCTGAAGGCAACCCAGTCATCCTGGAACGTCACATAGATGTTGTCGTTGAAATAGTCGCTCGGCATCCGCTTGAGCGGCGGCGCCTTCATCCAGTAGCGATGACGCTTGTAGGCATGGTCCATGCGATACATGTAGTGCGGAACCCAGCCCGCATCGGCCTCGACG
>JAGUWA010000417.1 GCA_020062605.1 Parvibaculum sp.
GCTGGCCGGGCTGCCGCCGCGCGCATCCAGGCGGCCGAGTGACGGGGGCAAAGAGGCAATGACAGACATTCTCGTCGCATACGGAATTCCGCTGGCAATCATCGCCGCGCAGTCGCTCGCGCTGATCGTCGCGATCCTGCTCGTCACCGCTTACGTGCTGCTGGCAGATCGCAAGATCTGGGCGGCGGTGCAGCTTCGCCGCGGGCCCAACGTCGTCGGCGCCTTCGGCTTGTTCCAGTCATTTGCCGACCTGCTGAAATTCGTCTTCAAGGAAATCGTCATTCCGGCAGGCGCGAACAAGGGCGTCTTCCTCATCGCGCCGCTCGTCACCGTCACGCTCGCGCTCTCCGGCTGGGCGGTGATCCCGCTCGATGCGAAGATGGTCATCTCCGACATCAATGTCGGCATCCTTTATATCTTTGCCATCTCCTCGCTGGGCGTCTATGGCGTCATCATGGCGGGCTGGGCGTCGAACTCGAAATACCCGTTCCTCTCCGCGCTGCGCGCCGCCGCGCAGATGGTTTCCTACGAAGTCTCCATCGGTTTCGTCATCGTCTGCGTCTTGATGACGGCGGGTTCGCTCAACCTCTCGAAGATCGTCGAGGCACAGGAGACCGTCTGGTACTTCATCCCGCATCTGCCGATGTTCGTGATCTTCTTCATCTCCGCGCTTGCCGAAACGAACCGCCCGCCCTTCGACCTCGTCGAGGCGGAGTCGGAACTCGTCGCCGGCTTCATGGTCGAGTACTCCTCCACGGCCTATATGATGTTCATGCTGGGCGAGTATGTGTCGATCCTGCTCATGTGCGCGATGACGACCATTCTTTTCCTCGGCGGCTGGTTGCCGCCCGTCGACATCGCCCCCTTCAACATGGTGCCGGGCGTCGTCTGGTTCCTGCTGAAGGTCTTCGCGGTCTTCTTCATGTTCTCGATGGTCAAGGCCTTCGTGCCGCGCTACCGCTACGACCAGTTGATGCGCCTCGGCTGGAAGGTCTTCCTGCCGTTCTCGCTCTTCTGGGTCGTGCTGACGGCGGGTGTCCTTGTCGGCTTCGATCTTGTGTGAGGGGCAGGGGCAATGAACGCAATCAAGGGAAAGGACTGAGATTATGGCCTGGCTGGATCAGTCGGTGCGGTCTCTCTTCCTCGCCGAATTCGTTTCGAGCTTCTTCCTCGCCATGCGCTATTTCTTCAAGCCCAAGGCGACGTTGAACTATCCCTTCGAGAAAGGGCCGCTCTCTCCGCGCTTCCGCGGCGAGCATGCGCTCCGCCGTTATCCGAACGGCGAGGAACGCTGCATCGCCTGCAAGCTCTGCGAGGCGATCTGCCCCGCGCTCGCCATCACCATCGAGGCCGGCCCGCGCCGCAACGACGGCACGCGGCGTACCACGCGCTACGACATCGACATGACGAAGTGCATCTATTGCGGGCTCTGCCAGGAAGCCTGCCCGGTCGATGCGATCGTCGAAGGACCGAATTTCGAGTTCGCGACGGAAACGCGCGAAGAACTGATGTACGACAAGAACCGGCTGCTCGCGAACGGCGACCGCTGGGAACGCGAGATCGCGACGAATATCGCGCTCGACGCGCCATACCGCTGAACCGACGGGCCGAGGGACAAGAGATCAGATGATTGCCACCGCCATCGCGTTTTATCTTTTCGCGGCGATAACCGTCGCCGCGGGCTTCATGGTGATCGCGGCGCGCAATCCCGTGCACTCCGTGCTGTTCCTCATCCTCGCTTTTTTCAATGCGGCTGCGCTCTTCGTGCTCATGGGGGCGGAGTTTCTCGCGCTCATCCTCATCATCGTCTATGTCGGCGCGGTTGCCGTGCTCTTCCTCTTCGTCGTCATGATGCTCGACGTGGACTTCACGGAACTGCGCGAAGGCTTCCTGCAATATCTGCCCATCGGCGCGCTGGTCGGCATCATCCTGCTGATCGAGCTGCTGCTGGTGCTTGGCGCGTGGGTCATCTCGCCGGAGGCGGCGGGTATCGCCTCGGCGCCCACGCCCGCCTTCACGGACATCGACAACACGCGCGCTCTCGGCCAGATCATCTACACGCAGTATGTCTATCTCTTCCAGGCGGCGGGGCTCGTCCTTCTCGTCGCCATGATCGGCGCCATCGTGCTCACCCTGCGCCACAAGCCGAACGTCAAGCGGCAGGTGATCGCGGATCAGGTGGCACGCACGCGCGAAACGGCAATTGAACTGAAGAAGGTGGAGCCCGGGCAGGGGCTCTAGAAATCCTGGGTCGCGCGGGTTCGCCGCACGGCCAATCGAATGAATGTAAGGGGACTGGCTCCCGGGCGGCGGCTCAAGGGAGCGGGAGAAAATGATGGCAATCGGCCTCGCACACTATCTCACCGTGGCGGCGATCCTGTTCACGCTGGGCATCTTCGGCATCTTCCTCAACCGGAAGAATGTGATCGTCATTCTCATGTCGATCGAATTGATGCTGCTCGCCGTGAATATCAACCTGGTTGCCTTCTCGACCCACATGGGCGACCTCGTGGGCCAGGTCTTCGCGCTCTTCGTGCTGACGGTCGCCGCGGGCGAAGCGGCCATCGGCCTCGCCATTCTGGTCGTCTACTTCCGCAACCGCGGCTCCATCGCGGTTGAGGACATCAACATGATGAAGGGGTAAGGGGGCATGTACTCTGCAATCGTCTTCCTGCCTCTCATCGGCTTCCTGACGGCTGGCATCTTCGGCCGCTGGCTCGGCCCTCGCGGCGCGCAGATCGTAACCTCGGGCCTTCTGGTCGTCGCGGCACTTCTGTCCGTCGCGGCGCTCGTCTCGGTCGGCCTTCAGGGCGAAACGGCACGCGTTCAGGTTCTCACCTGGATCGACTCCGGCGGCTTCGAGGCCGACTGGCGCCTGCGCGTCGACACGCTGACGGCGGTCATGCTCGTCGTCGTCACCTCCGTCTCCGCGCTCGTGCACATCTATTCGATCGGCTACATGAGCCACGATCCGCACCAGCCGCGATTCTTCGCCTATCTCTCGCTCTTCACCTTCGCCATGCTCGCGCTGGTGACGGCGGACAATTTCGTCCAGCTCTTCTTCGGCTGGGAAGGCGTGGGTCTCGCGTCCTATCTGCTGATCGGCTTCTGGTACAAGAAGCCCAGCGCCAATGCGGCCGCGATCAAGGCTTTCGTGGTGAACCGCGTCGGCGACTTCGGCCTCATCCTCGGCATCGCGACGCTCTTCCTCACCATCGGTTCCGTCGATTTCGACACCGTCTTCGCCGCCATTCCCGAGCTCGCGGACAAGAGCTTCCATTTCCTTGGCTACGACGTGCCGATCGTGACGACCGCCTGTCTCCTTCTCTTCATGGGCGCCATGGGCAAGTCGGCGCAGTTCCTGCTCCACACATGGCTGCCGGACGCCATGGAAGGCCCCACGCCCGTCTCCGCCCTCATCCATGCCGCGACCATGGTGACGGCCGGTGTCTTCCTCGTGGCGCGCCTCTCGCCCATTTTCGAGTTCTCGCCCTATGCGCTCACCGTCGTCACGGTGGTTGGCGCGACGACCGCCTTCTTCGCCGCGACTGTCGGCCTCGTCCAGAACGACATCAAGCGCGTCATCGCCTATTCGACCTGTTCGCAGCTCGGCTACATGTTCGTGGCGCTCGGTGTCGGCGCCTACGAGGTGGCGATGTTTCACCTCTTCACCCACGCCTTCTTCAAGGCGCTCCTGTTCCTCGGTTCCGGCTCGGTGATCCACGCCATGAGCGACGAGCAGGACATGCGCCGGATGGGCGGCCTCTTCAAGCTCATCCCCGTCACCTGGGTGATGATGGTGATCGGCACGCTCGCGCTTACGGGCTTCCCCTTCACCGCGGGCTACTATTCGAAGGACGCGATCATCGAGGCGGCCTATGCGGGCCACAACCCGGCGCACATGTACGCTTTCACGCTGACGGTCATCGCCGCGCTGCTCACCTCCTTCTATTCCTGGCGTCTGATCTTCATGACGTTCCACGGGCAGAGCCGCGCCTCGAACGAGACCCTGAGCCATGTGCATGAATCGCCGCTCGTCATGCTCGTTCCGCTCGTCGTCCTTGCGGTCGGTGCCATCGGCGCGGGTATGGTCTTCGCGCCGCTCTTCATCGGTCATGCCTATGAAGAGTTCTGGCTGGAGGCGGTCTATCGCGGTGCCGAAAACCACATCATGCACGAGTTCCACAACGTGCCGGCCTGGGTGCCTTACCTGCCCACGCTCATGATGGTCGTCGGCTTCGCCGTCTCCTGGCTCTTCTACATCGCGCGGCCCGACATGCCCAAGCAGCTCGCGAAGACGCATGAGCCGCTCTACAAGTTCCTGCTCAACAAGTGGTACTTCGACGAGATCTACGACTTCCTCTTCGTCCGCCCGGCCTTCTGGCTTGGCCGCGTGCTCTGGAAGCAGGGTGACGGCCGCATCATCGACGGCCTCGGCCCGGACGGTGTTGCCGCACGCGTGCTCGACATCACGCGCGGCGTCGTGCGCCTTCAGAGCGGTTATCTCTATCACTACGCCTTCGCGATGCTGCTCGGCGTGGCAGGTCTGGTGACCTGGTTCATGGTCGGGGGAACGCACTGATGACCGACGGCAATATTCTCTCGCTCATCACCTTCCTGCCGATCGTCGGCGCGCTCATCA
>JAGUWA010000034.1 GCA_020062605.1 Parvibaculum sp.
ACTCCGCTCCACAGCCGGCAATTCCAGATAGTGCACGTACCATGACACGATCACAAGTGCCTCCAGAAGCTGACCGAAAGGCACATCCGGGTCCATCTCTGCGGCAGCGCGCATCCAGCGGATTCCCTCGTCATCGTATCCGGCCAGTCTCCGCGCCCAGCCCGCAAGCGACATTGCGGTCGCCTGGGAGGTCGGGTCATCGGGCGTCTCTGCCAGAAAGAGCTCGATCTCCTTCCAAAGCTCCTCCACCTCCGGGGACATCCGGTCCGGTACCCTTTGCCAGTCGATTCTGCTGAAAAACCCGCATCCCGGCGCCGCGATCTCTAAAAATCGCCGTTGACCAGCTTTCTTGCGGATTTTGTCGCTTTATTCTTGACTTAATACCTGTCAGGCATTATAATCGGGGAAGAACACGACCAATACCGCCCCGCCCCGACGGGACAACGAGGAGCCGCGAAACATGAAGAAGAGCGCCGCGCTGAAGATGATGGGCGGAGGAGAGATGTTCCTCTTCGGAACCGTCTGCCCGCTGAGGCAGAAATACCACAAGGCAGGCTGTAAAGTGTGCGAGCGCGGCGGCCATGGCCCGTACTGGTACCTCACGTGGAAGGAAGGCGGCAAACCCCGCGCGTTGTACATCCGACCCGGCTATGCGGGCAAAGCGCGAGCGGCAGTCCGAAACATGAGACGATTGAGGAAATACATGCTCGAGATGGGATTGGATAACATAAAGAAATTCAAGAAACAGATGGAGGCAAGAAAGAGATGAGTCTTCCGGAACTTGAACCGCAGAGGTCGCTATTTGGCGCGGGCAACCTTGCGGCGGACTTGTTTGAGAAGACAAACCGCTACCGGCTCTTTCGAGAGAAGGCGCTGCCGGCCCTCGTGGCGGGACGACAGAAACTGGCGACGCTGTATTGTCTCGATAACGGCCGACCCGGCATCGAGCCCGTCCTCCTTGCGGGAGTGAGCCTGCTGCAGTACATGGAGAAACTGCCCGACCGCGAGGCCGTCGAGGCAGTTAAGTATCACCTGGGATGGAAGTATGCGTTCGATCTCCCGCTGACGTACGCGGGTTTTGACCCGACAAGTCTGGTGGTCTTTCGAAAGCGGCTTCTGGGCAAGGAGACAGACGGGGAAACACCTGGCGGCGCAAATATGGCGAGACTGCTGTTCGACGAGGTTCTGGAGGCGTTGAATAAGGGAGGGGTGGTGAGAAGCCGTGGAAAACAGCGGTTGGACTCGACGCACGTGCTGGGAAACGTGGCGAAGATGAGCCGGTTGGAGCTGGTGAGGGAGAGCATTCGGCTGGCGCTTATTGCGGTTGAAGATTGGGAGGCGAAGGCGGAAGGATGGGCGGTGTGGCGTGAGCGGTACTGCGAGAGCAAAATAGACTGGCGCGCCGGGACGGCGGAACTGCGTAAGAAGATGGAGCAGGCAGGAGGAGACGCGGCGGCTATTCTCCATTGGCTGACGGAGAAGCAGGAAGCGGCGAAATGGCCAAAGGCGGTAGAGACGCTGAAGCGGGTGTTCGAGGAGCAGTATGAGTTGAGCGAAGGAAAAGCGGTGGCGTCGAAGGCGGCGGAGCCGAGCGGATGTGTGAAGAACCCGCACGACCCGGACGCGCAATGGGCGGCAAAGGACAAGGAGAAGAAGACGGCATGGGTGGGGTACAAGGCGCAGGTGATGGAGACGGTGGCGGATGACGGCAGGGTCTGCGAGCCTGGAGAACCGACGGCTCAATTTATCACGGAGGTGACGACGACCGAGGCGATAGCGAGCGACCTCGATGGGATGAAGCGCGCGATGAAGACCCGGACGGAAAGCGGAGAAGAAGCGCCGAAGGAATTGTTCGTAGACGCGGCGTATGTGACGGACGATACGTTGGCAGAGGCGCAAAAGGAAGGGCGTGAACTCACGGGGCCGGCCAGGTCGGCGCCGGACAATGAGGGAGTGTTGTCGGTAGAGCAATTTGACGTGAGCGTCGAGCGAAGAGAAGCGGTCTGTCCCGCCGGGAAGAAGAGCACGCAGTGCAGTTACATTCATGACGAACACCAAGGACGGGAGTATTACCGGTTCGAGTGGGGGTCGCAATGCGACGAATGTCCGCTGAAGGGAAAGTGCACGAAGAGCGGGAGCGGACGGCGGATCGTGGCGGTGGAGAAGCATCACGACCTGTTGCAGGCAAGGCGTAAGGAGATGAAGACTGAGGAGTTCAAGAAGAAGCAGAAACGGCGGAACGCGATAGAGGGAACGATAAGCGAGTTGAGTCGAGGCTATGGGATGAGGCGGACGAGGTATCGCGGGTTGGCGAAGACACGGCTGGCGAACTATCTTGTGGGCGCGGCGTGCAACCTGAGGAGATGGTTCAGACTGATCGGATGGCGGGCGAAGGTTGCGATGGCTTCAGGATGAGGAAGAAGGCGCGAGTACGGCTTGTCTCGACTCCGGTCGGGATTGCCTGCGGCGAAAGATGGGGGTTTTTTCAGCAGGGTGGCGGGTTGGGAAGCGAAGCTGGGCGAGCGAGATCGAGAAAGTTGGACAAGAGCGCGGCAAGAAAGCGCCCAGCCGCGGCAGATGTGAAGAAAACGCCGACAAGAAAGGATCGCTTTGACCGGTCGGACACGATGGCCGGTTCGTTTCGGCGGCACAACTCGCTCCGGTCCCATTCCCGGGCCAAAATGGCCTTCGAAAAAGGCGGGTTTTTCAGCAGAATC
>JAGUWA010000225.1 GCA_020062605.1 Parvibaculum sp.
GGCTATGGCGCGACATGGGAAGCGGCGGCGCCGGCCCGCATCGCGGTGCTGGCGGCGGGCTATGCGGACGGCTATTTCCGGGCGCTCTCTTCCGGCATGAAAGGGGGTGGCATGCGGGAAGGCGAATCGGGCGGCATGGTGCATATTGGGGGCCATGCCTGCCCCATCGCGGGGCGGGTTTCGATGGACATGGCGATGGCCGATGTGAGCCACCTGCCCGTGGGCGCCGTGAAGCGCGGCGACATGGCGGAACTCATCGGCCCGCATATCGGCGTGGACGAGGTGGGGCTTCGGGCCGGCACCCTCGGCTA
The DNA here is from genome assembly GCA_020062605.1 of Parvibaculum sp. Classification (GTDB taxonomy): domain Bacteria; phylum Pseudomonadota; class Alphaproteobacteria; order Parvibaculales; family Parvibaculaceae; genus Parvibaculum. The sequence goes on from JAGUWA010000225.1 coordinate 312, forward strand.
CGAGATACTGACGGCACTGGGCAGGCGGTACATGCGGCGATACATTCCCGTGCCCGAAACGGGCGGCGATACGAACAATGACAGTTGGGAAGGCAGGGGGCAGGCGTGAACGTCTTCGCGATCATCGGGCGGGTGGTGCTGGCCACGCTCGCCGAAATCGGCGCGCTGACGCGCTTCATCTGGCTCTCGGTGAGCCATATTTTCCGGCCGCCCTTCTTCTGGCGGCTGATCGCACAGCAGATGCTCCGGATCGGCTATTTCTCGCTGCCGGTGGTGGCGCTGACGGCCTTCTTCACGGGCGGCGCGCTGGCCCTGCAGATCTATTACGGCGGCAACTCCATCAACTCGGAATCGATCGTCGCGACCATCGTCGCGCTCGGCATCACGCGCGAACTCGGGCCCGTGCTCGGCGGGCTGATGGTGGCGGGGCGCGTGTCGGCGGCGATCGCGGCGGAACTCGGCACGATGCGCGTCACCGAACAGATCGACGCGCTGACGACGCTCTCGACCAATCCGCATAAATATCTCGTGGTGCCGCGCGTCGTCGCCGCCGTTGTCACGCTGCCGCTGCTCGTGTTCATCGCCGACATCATCGGCATCATGGGCGGCTTCGTGGTGGCAACGGGATCGCTCGACTTCAATGCCGGCGTCTACATCAAGAACACGGCGGACTTCCTGAAGCTCGACGACGTGACCTCCGGCCTCATCAAGGCGGCGGTGTTCGGCTTCATCATCGCCATCATGGGCTGCTTCCACGGCTTCAACTCGAAGGGCGGCGCGCAGGGCGTGGGCCGGGCGACGACGAACGCGGTGGTGACGGCCTCCATCCTGATCCTCGCGGCGAACTACGTCATGACGTCGCTGCTGTTTGCGAATTGAGGCGGGACATGAGCGAAGCAAAGATCGAACTCAGGAACGTCTGCAAGCGCTTCGGCAAGAAGGTGGTGCTGGACGGCATCAACCTGACCGTGCCGAAGGGCGAGTCGCTCGTCGTGATCGGCGGTTCGGGTACCGGCAAGTCGGTGATGATCAAATGCGTGCTCGGCATCATCCGGCCGGACAGCGGCGAGATCTTCGTCGACGGCAAGAACGTGCTGAAGATGGATACAAGCGACCGCGAGAAGGTGTTGCGCAAGTTCGGCATGCTGTTCCAGGGCGCGGCGCTGTTCGACAGCCTGCCGGTCTGGGAAAATGTCGCCTTCGGCCTCATCCAGGGCCGCAAGATGAAGCGCAAACAGGCGAAGGACATCGCCATCGAGAAGCTGGCGAAGGTGGGGCTTACGGCGGAGGTGGGCGAGCTCTATCCGGCCGAGCTTTCGGGCGGCATGCAGAAGCGCGTCGGCCTTGCGCGCGCGATCGCGACGGAACCCGAGATCATCTTCTTCGACGAACCGACGACGGGCCTCGACCCGATCATGGCGGACGTGATCAACGACCTGATCGTCGACAGCGTGAAGGATCTCGGCGCGACGACGCTGTCGATCACGCATGACATGGCGAGCGTGCGCAAGATCGCCGACAAGGTGGCGATGATCCACAAGGGCAAGATCATCTGGGCGGGCAGCCGCGCGGAAGTGGACGACAGCGGCAACGAATATGTCGACCAGTTCATCCATGGGCGCGCCGAAGGACCGATCCAGATGGAAGTGCTGAAGCCGTAGGTTTCAACTTTCGCAACCGTCATTGCGAGCGACCGCAAGGGAACGAAGCAATCCAGGAGCCACGGGCTCAGCGTTTGCGGCACCTGGATTGCTTCGTCGGCTTCGCCTCCTCGCAATGACGCATTTTTGAAAGGCAAACACGAGACAATGGCCCGCCCTTCCCGCACCTTCGTCTGCCAGTCCTGCGGCGCGGTGACACCGCGCTGGGCGGGGCGCTGCGAGAGTTGCGGCGAGTGGAACACCATCGTCGAGGAAGATCCGATGGGCGGCATCGGCGGCGGGCCCGGCAAGGTGCCGAAGAAGGGGCGCGCCGTCACACTGACCACACTGTCTGGCGAAATAGAAGAAGCGCCCCGCATCCACACC
>JAGUWA010000330.1 GCA_020062605.1 Parvibaculum sp.
CGACAAGGATGCGGCGCTGCAGGACGTTCGCGAGAAGGTTGATCTTGCCCGCGCCAAACTTCCGAGCGATACGGAAGAGCCCATCGTCCGCGAGTTCAACGCGGCGCTGTTTCCCGTTCTGATCGTCACGCTGTCCGGCGATGTACCGGAGCGTACGCTCTATAACGCCGCGCGGCGCCTGAAGGACGAGATCGAAGGCGTTCCGACCGTGCTGCAGGCGGAACTCGTCGGCCACCGGGAAGAACTGCTGGAGGTCGTCATCGACCCCGCAAAGCTCGAGTCCTACAACGTCTCGCAGGGCGAACTCATAAATGTCGTCTCGCTGAACAACCGCCTGGTCGCCGCGGGCAACATCGACACGGGCCAGGGCCGCTTCTCCGTGAAGGTCCCCGGTCTCTTCGAGGATCGCGAAGACGTTCTCAACCTTCCGGTCAAGGTGTCCGGTGAGGGCGTCGTCACGCTGTCCGACATCGCCGACATCCGACGCACCTTCAAGGATGCCGACGGCTATGCACGTTTCAACGGCCATCCCGCAATCGCGATCGAGATCACGAAGCGCATCGGCACCAACATTATCGACAACAACCAGCATGTCCGGCAGGTGGTCGACGAATTCACGGCGCAGTGGCCCGAAGCCATTCACGTGAATTACACGCTTGATGCCTCCGACTGGATTTTCCGTTCACTGGGCTCGCTGCAATCGTCCATCGCAACGGCTATCGTGCTCGTGATGATCGTGGTCGTGGCGGCGCTTGGCCTTCGCTCTGCCATGCTGGTCGGCATCGCGATTCCGACTTCCTTCATGATCGGGTTCTTCTTCCTCGCGTCGTCCGGCTACACGATCAACATGATGGTCATGTTCGGCATGCTGCTCGCCGTGGGCATGCTTGTCGACGGAGCGATCGTGGTGGTCGAATACGCCGACCGCAAGATGTCCGAAGGGCTCGATCGGCGCGAGGCCTATACACTCGCATCCAAGCGCATGTTCTGGCCCGTTGCCTCATCGACCGCGACGACGCTGGCGGCCTTCCTGCCGATGCTGCTCTGGCCGGGGGTAAGCGGCAAGTTCATGAGCTACCTGCCGATCACGCTCATCGTCGTCCTTTCCGCCTCGCTTCTCACGGCACTCGTTTTCGTTCCGACCATGGGCACGATCTTCGGCAAGGCCGAGAGCGAGAATGACGACGTTCTGAAGCAGCTCGCCGGCGCGGAGACGGGCGACATCAGGGCGCTGCCTGGCCTTACTGGCTCCTATGTGCGGATGCTCGACCGGCTGGTCCGGTTTCCCGGTCTCGTGCTCGCGGCGACGGCTGCCATACTGGTTTCTACCGTTATCCTTTTTTCGATGTTCAGTAACGGCGTCGAGTTCTTCGTGGACACGGAACCAGAGCGCGCCATCGTGCTCGTGAGCGCCCGCGGCAACCTGTCTGCTCAGGACACGCTGACGCTCGCGCAGGATGTCGAACAGATCGTGCTCGACACGGACGGTGTGGAGACAGTCTTCACCCGCACGGGCCCCGGCCTCGGAAGCGGCTCATCGGGACGCAACGACGTTCCCAAGGACCTGATCGCCCAGATGATGATCGAGCTGAAGCCCTATGAGGAGCGGCGCAAGGGCGCGATCATCCTTGAGGAGATAAGGCAGAACACGAAGTCCATTCCGGGCATCAAGGTCGAATTGCGCAAGCAGGAAGACGGGCCCCCGACCGGCAAGGACATCCAGATCGAGCTGACCTCGACCGACTACCAGAAATTGCTCGCCACGACGGCGATGATCCGCTCGCATCTCGACAGCGAGGTGGGCGGGCTTATCGACGTGGAGGACGGACGCCCGCTTCCGGGCGTCGAATGGGTTATGGCGGTGGACCGCGAGATGGCGGGACGTTTCGGGGCGGACGTTACCTCCGTCGGCGCCGTCATCCAGCTTGTCACCAATGGCATCATGATCGGCGAATACCGGCCCGACGACGCGCAGGACGAAGTGGATATTCGCGCGCGCTTTCCCGACAACTATCGCGTTCTCGATCAGCTTGATCAGCTGCGCGTACAAACGACATCGGGCCTCGTTCCGATTTCCAACTTCGTCGGGCGCGAGGCGCAACCGCAAGTAAGCACGATCGAGCGCATCAACGGCTATCGCCGCATCATGATCAAGGCAAACACCTCAGTCGATCCCGCGACCGGCGACAAGATCAACGTGGACGACAAGGTGGGAGAAATCTCGGACTGGCTTTCGCAGCAGACCATAGACCCTGCCGTGAAGGTCAAGTTCCGCGGCGCCAACGAGGAGCAGGCGGAGTCAGCATCGTTCCTCGGCGGAGCTCTCATCGGCGCTCTCTTCCTGATGTTCATCATCCTGCTGACCCAGTTCAACAGCTTCTATCATTCCGTGCTCACGCTCTCGACCGTTGTCCTTTCGACGGTCGGGGTTCTGATCGGCATGGTGGTGACGGGACAGGCGTTCTCGGTGATCATGACCGGCACCGGCATCGTGGCGCTTGCCGGTATCGTGGTGAACAACTCGATCGTACTGATCGACACGTATCAGCGGCTTCGGGAAGACGCGATGGACGCGGTGGAAGCGGTGCTCCGCACGGCCGGCCAGCGTTTGCGGCCAATCATGCTGACGACCATAACGACCATGCTTGGCCTGCTGCCGATGGCGCTTCAGATCAATCTCGACTTCGTGACGAGAGAGATCGTCATCGGTGGTCCGGTGTCGGTCTGGTGGGTCCAGCTGTCAACCGCGATCATCTTCGGCCTTGGCTTTTCGACGCTCCTGACACTCGTCCTTGTGCCAGTGCTGCTCGCGGCGCCGAGCGTAGTCCGAGCCCGGCGTTCGGCTCGGCGCGGAACGCAACAGGATTGGGCAAGAACCGAAAGCCCGGCGCGACGTGCAGCGGAGTGACGTCAGATTTCGTCGGCGACGGGATTCGAGAGAAGACCGACCCCTTCGATTTCGATTTCAATGACGTCGCCCGGCTTCATCCATAGCGGCGGCGTGCGGGCGAAGCCCACACCCGCCGGCGTTCCCATCACGAGCACGTCGCCAGGTTCGAGTGTCATGCACTGGCTGAGCAGCATGATCGTCTCGTCCACGGGAAAGATCATGTCGGCGGTGTTTGCGCTTTGCATGACGGTGCCGTTGAGGCGCGATTCGATCTTGAGACCTGCCGCGCCGGGCGGCAGTTCGTCCGCCGTGACGAAGGCAGGCCCGAAGGGGCCTGTTGCGTCGAAATTCTTGCCGATGGTCCATTGCGGCGTGCGGCGCTGGTAGTCGCGGACCGAGCCGTCATTGAAACAGGCGTAGCCCGCAACGTAAGCGAGCGCCTTCTCCTTCGGCGTGTGCCGCGGCACGGGACGGCCGATCACGGCGGCGAGTTCGGCCTCGAAATCCAGCTGTTCCGAAATCCGTGGACGGATCATTTTTGCGCGGTGGCCAACGAGGGACGTCGCGCTGCGCATGAAGAAGTTCGGATAATCGGGCTTCTCGCGCCCGCCCTCGGCGGCGTGGGCGGCGTAGTTCAGGCCCAGGCAGACGATCTTGCCGGGCCTGGGGATAACCGGAAGGAAGGCGATGCGGTCAAGCGGGATGCGGGGGGCCGAGGCCGCCGCCCTGCCTGCCGCCTCGAGGCTGGAGTTATCCGCGCGGATCGCTTCGAAGAGGGAAGCCGGCGCACCTGAAACGGCCGAGATATCCGCGACCTCGCCGTCAAAAATGGCACCAAACCGCTCTTTTCCCTCGAACTCGAACGTTGTGAACCGCATCACATATCCCCACTGTCAGCCACATTGCGGGCGAGGTTGACGCGAAGTTTTGCGTGAAGTCAACGAAGCGCTCCCGCGGCGGAGATTTTCTTTCTAAAACAACGATCTAGCGGCTTGTCCCCGGTTCACTGTCATTGAAATGTCATTGAACCGTCACAAATGGCGACTCCTTCTATTCCGTATACGGATTTTCTTCTCGCGCCTTCCCGCATGGAGACCGCAGGAAAAAACAATCCCCGTGGCTTTCCGGTCCCTCGCGCGATTCGGACGCGATAAAGTTATGCCCGGTTTCCCGATACCACCTCGAAGAGGCCGGGAGAGCAAAACAGAGGATAAAGGTGGCGGGCATGTGCGAGCCCGGTCGTCCGCCTTTCGGGGATTACTCGACGACCGGATTATCGAGTTCGCCCATGCGGGCCACCGAAATGACGACACGCTCGCCGGGCTGGAGATAGCGGCGCGCTCCTTCGCGATCTGGCGTTCGACGACATGGGAGACGAGGGTGCGGTCCCAGCCGCCCGCGAGCCAGTCCCATGCGCCGAGCGCCATGGACGATTTATCGACACCCCGGAAGACCGTGCCGTCCGGCGTGCCGGCGAGGATACCGGTGCGGACGGGAACGACGCCGTCCTGGATGGGCAAGCCGACTTCGCGACCCTCGAAATCCCAGAGCACATCCTGACGAGCGGCGGACTGACGCACGAGCTCGTCGAAGTCCCAGATCGCTTCCGACTGTCGAGCGGACTGCTTCAGTTCATCGCCGCGCCACAAACGCAGCTCGACGGCGGAGGCGAAGGCACGCAGGTCGCGCGGGATCACGAAGAGATTGCCGACGGGCAGATAGCCCGGCGCGCTCTTGCCGGTGGTGAAGCCCTTGCCGGAGGTGACATCGGAAGCGTCGATGTTGCGCATGAGCTTCGCGCGGTCGGTAACGTCGTTGCAGAGGATGAGCCCCGCTTCCGCCGGTGCCCGCGAAATCTCGAAGGGTTCAAGCGCGACGAAGCAGAGTTCGACCTCGTAATCGAGCAGCGCATCCCCCGCCGGTATCGGCGCGTCGAAGGACGTCGGTTCCACTTCCTTAGCGAAAAGGAAGGGCCCGTCCTCGACGGCCGACTCTTCCGCGTGCTCGGGGAAGTTGGTGCCAGCGGCGATGTGCGAGGCAGTGAGGTCGACGGGTATGCCAAGCGCACTCAATGGAAGCGTCACCTTCCCGCCCGACGCGGCCGCAATCGCGTCATAGCCTTGCGCGTTATAGAGCGCGACGGGATCGGACATGCCGAAGACGGCGGTGAGATCGACGCCCGTTACCTCGCCACCCTCGTAAGAGGAGACGAGGAGGAGACGCGTGCCCGCCCTGTCGAGCGCTTCGGCGCTCCGGCCATTGATGACGACATGAGCGCCCTCGCGCGCGAGCGCGGCGACGCAGAGATCGGAAGAGC
>JAGUWA010000351.1 GCA_020062605.1 Parvibaculum sp.
AAGAGGGCGTCGACGCCGGTATCGTTCGCGCCCTTGATATCGGTGAGGGGCCCGTCGCCCACGGCAAGAATACGGGCATCGGGAACGGGCTTGCCAGCGAACCCCGCGAGGCGCTGACGGGCGATGCCATAGACGGGGCCATGCGGTTTGCCGAAATAGATCACCTGGCCGCCGAGCTCGCCATAGAGCTTCGCGAGCGCGCCCGCGCAATAGATGTGACGGTCGCCGCGTTCGACCACGATGTCGGGGTTGGCGCAGATGAGCGTGAGCCCGCGCGCCGTGAGCCGCTCGAACTGCGCGCGATAGTCTTCCGGGCCTTCGATCTCGTCGTTGAAAGGACCGGTGACGAGAATGAAATCGGCATCGGGTTCGCCGACACGCTCGATTCCGGTCCCGTCGAACAGCGCGAGGTCGCGGTCCGGCCCGATGTGGTAGCAGCGCATTCCATATTCGTGGCTTGCGAGGCAGAGGCGTGTCGCGTCGCCGGAAGTCAGAATGCCGTCATAGACGTCGTGCGGAATGCCCATCTGCTCGAACATGACGGGCAGCGCGTCGGACGGTCGCGGCGCGTTCGAAAGCAGCAGCACATGACCGCCCTTCGCGCGGAAATTCGCCAGCGCTTCCGGGACGCCTGGATAGGCGCGGCGTCCGTTATGCAGCACGCCCCAGACATCGCAGAGAAGCGCATCGTATTTGTCGGCAATAGCCGAAAGGCCCGGTATCAGCATGCGCCTTCTACTCAGCTTTCATGAAAACGATTTCGGTGTCGCGGTAGCGCCGCCGGTCGAGTTCCTCGAAACCGTCGGGCGCTTCGAAATCCGCCATGGCGCTTTCCTCGACGACGCACAGCGCCTGCGGCGCAAGCCAGCCGCCCTCGCGCGCGGACAGAAGCGCGGCGGCGCCGAAACCCTTGCCATAGGGCGGATCGGCGAAGACGAGCGAGAAGGCGGGACCGACGCTGCCGGGACGCGGCCCGAGCCGCGTTGCATCGCGTTTGTAGATTTTTGCATGACCGTTGAGGCCGAGATGTTCGAGGTTCTCGCGGATCGCCGCACGGCTTTCGGCATGTTCTTCCACGAAGAGAGCGAAGGAGGCGCCGCGCGAGATCGCCTCGATGCCGAGGGCGCCGGTGCCCGCGAAGAGGTCGAGCACGCGCGCGTCTTCGAGCGCGAAATCTCCGAAGTCGGCATGGGCGAGAATGTTGAACAATGCCTCGCGCGTGCGGTCGCTCGTCGGCCGCACCAGATCGCCTTTCGGCGCCGCGATGGGCCTGCCTCTAAGAGCGCCGCCGACGATCCGCATGGGGCGCCTTTCTCTTGCCGGTCGTGCCGGCCTTTTTCTCACGGAAAGTTTTCAGTTTCGGCTTCGTGCCACCCGGCTTCGTGCCACCCGGCTTGGTCCGATCCGGCTTTGCCCGATCCGGCTTGGCGGATGGCTTGTCGCCGGCTTTTTTGGGGACAGGTTTGCCGCCAGCCCATTTTCCGCCGGGCCGGTTAGCCGCCGGTCCTCTGGATGGCGGGGCTTCGGCCGGTGCAAATTGTTCGGCATGGGCGCCGAGCTGATCCATCAATACGCGGTTCGGCACCTGCTTGATGTCGCCGGGCTCCAGATCGCCGATCTGGAACGGGCCGAAGGAAAGCCGGATCAACCTGTTGACGCTCAATCCAAGTTCGGCGAGGACGCGCTTCACCTCGCGGTTCTTGCCTTCCTTGAGGCCGAGCGTGAGCCAGACATTCGATCCTTGCACCTTGTCGATCACGGCCTCGATCGGCCCGTAGCGCACGCCTTCGACGGTGATGCCGTTCTTCAGCTTGTCGAGATCGGCCTGGGTGATGCGGCCCCAGGCGCGGACGCGGTAGCGCCGCGTCCAGCCCGTCGAAGGCAGTTCGAGAAGGCGCGCCAGCTCGCCGTCATTGGTGAGAAGCAGCAGGCCCTCGGTATTGATGTCGAGGCGCCCGACCGAGACGACGCGCGGAATATCTTCCGGCAGCTTCTCGAACACGGTGGTACGGCCTTCCGGATCCTTTGCCGTGGTGACGAGGCCGGCGGGCTTGTGGTAGCGCCACAGCCTTGCCGGCTCCCGCGCCGGGAGCGCCTTTCCGTCAACGATGATCGTTTCGCGGCCCGTGACGTTGAGGGCGGGGCTTTTCAACACCTTGCCGTTCACCGTTACGCGCCCTTCCTCGATCAGTTTTTCGGCCTCGCGGCGCGAGCAGACGCCCGCCCGCGCGATCACTTTTGCGATGCGGTCGCCTTCGGGCGTTTCCGGGCTGGAGGAAACGCCACTCGGATGGGGTTTAGCGTTCATGGATTTATGCCGTTGCGGGTCAGCGTTCCGGTCTGACGTGCAGATTGATTCCTGAACTGCGCTGCAGATAGCTGATAACCGAAAGAAGGTTTCGCGCGTTAGGATTTCCCGACGGACCAAACATCCGCATCAGGCTTTTGGGTGGTACATGGGTTGCCTTTCCCAAACGGTCAAATCCTACAGTTGCATTGATGTAGTCACGAAGAATGGTTTTGCCGGTTTCGAGGTCTCCATTGAGCAAGGCCTCGACTCCGTCACTGAGAAGAGCCGCGCGAAATTCGGGATCGCGTTGCACACGCGCTTGCACCGTTTCCTTGAATGATCGAGTAAGAGCCATTTATTTACCGCCCTTCTTTCGAGCCTTGTAGGTTGTCCAGCGCAATTGCGCGATCTCGATATCATGTTGCTGACGCTTCTTGGTTCCGCCAGCGAGAAGGATGACAATTCGTTCGCCGTCTTTGCCGAAATAGATCCTGTAGCCCGGTCCGAAATCGATCTTGAGTTCGAGAACACCTGAGCCAACACCCTTCACATTCGATGTGTTGCCGTGGCTGAGTTGAACAAGCGCCTTGGTTGTTCGCGATGCTGCATGGGCATCGAGGGTGGCGTACCAAATCCCGAACGGGCTTCGGTCGCTGTCGTCCACATATTCGAGAATTTCCATCGTTGTTCCTTCTTCGGGAACGCGCGTCTACAGACGGGCAAGCTAAAGGTCTCATATTTGTTACCAAAATACAAGTGGCAATCTTGCAAAGCAGACCTGCGCGGGGCACGGTCCCGCCCATGACAGCCGAGCCCGACACCTCGATGCGCCCGATGGACCTTGC
>JAGUWA010000246.1 GCA_020062605.1 Parvibaculum sp.
CCACGGCTGCCCGCAGCGCCGCCCAGGTCGAGGGGCAGCGCCTCGCGCTGATCGCCATGATGAAGAAGCTGACCCTTCCGGACGATTGGGCGTCGCTTCCGGCCGTCGACGACGCGATTGCCCAGAATGCTGTGCGCGGCTTTCAGGTGGCGAGCGAGAAGACGAGTTCCACCCGCTATATCGCCGAAATGATCGTGAGCTTCCAGCCGGAGGCGGTGCGCCGGCTTTTGCGCGGGGCCGGCATTCCCTTTGCGGAGACGCAGGCCCGGCCCGCCGTCCTTCTGCCCGTGCTCCGGCGCGACGGAACGCTGGTCCTTTGGGAGGAGAACAATCCCTGGCGCGACGCCTGGGCGTCGCTTCGACCGGAGGACGAACTCGCGCCGCTCATCCTGCCTATTGGCGAGATCATGGAAATGAGCACGGTACCGGCCGAGACAGCCGTCTCGGACAGCGAAGAAGCCAGGACGGCGCTTGCGGACCTCGCCGCGAATTACGGCACCTCCAAGGTGGTCGTGGCGGTGGCGGCGCTCGGCGCCGACGGCTCGCTGCAGGTGACAATGACGCATCGCGGCGGCACGGCGCCTTCCGCCCCCTTGAGCGGCACCTATCAGGCGGAGGGCCGAGACCTGCCCCAACTGCTGGAGGCCGCCGCCGCCGACATGCTGAGCGGCATCGCCGTTCAGTGGAAGCGCCAGATCATCGTGCGCGACGGTACGCTTTCGACGCTGACGGTGCAGGCCGATTTCGCGACCCTGTCCGAATGGGAGACGATCCGGAAGGGGCTGACCTCGACGCCCCTCGTGCAGGACATGGAAGTGGCCGGCATTTCTCCGCGCGGCGCGGAAATCCGCATCTCGCACAAGGGCAGCACCGAAATGCTGGCGCTCTCGCTCGCGCAGCAGAACGTCACCCTGTCCGACCGGACGGCGACGCCGGCCGACGGGGCCATGCCCGTGGAAGACGATGTGGCACCCATGGACACCGGCGCCGCAGCCGCCCGTTCCGCGCCGCGCTGGCGCCTCAGCGTCGTCCGGCAATAGCCGATGGAAAGGGAGCCCCTCGCATGAGCATGCAACGGCAGATCGCCATATGGGCGGCCGTCATCGCCGTGTTCATCATCGTGCTCTGGCTGCTCAAGGGCATTCTCCTGCCTTTCGTTGCCGGCATGGCGATTGCCTATTTTCTCGATCCCCTGGCCGACCGGCTGGAGGAATACGGTCTCTCGCGCGGCGCGGCGACGGGCGTCATCACGATCACCTTCATCGTCATCGCGGTCGTGCTGATGATCGTGCTGGTCCCGGTCCTCTATAACCAGCTCATCGCCCTTATCGAGCTGGCGCCTACCGTGCTTCAGCGCGGACAGGAATTCCTGCTCGCGGTCGGAGACGGACGGATCGGCCGCCTGCTGGGCGTGCAGGGGCCCGATGTCGAGCGGGCGATTTCGGAAAATCTCAGCGGCTCGTTCGACTGGCTGGTGAACATCGTCACGTCGCTCGGTTCGCAAGGGCTGCAGCTCGTCGGCCTGGTATCGCTCGCCGTGGTGACGCCGGTCGTCGCCTTCTACATGCTGCTCGACTGGGATCGGATGGTGGAACGCATCGATGCGCTGCTGCCGCGCGATCATCGGGATACGATCCGTCAGCTCTCGCGCGACATCAACACGGTTCTCGAGGGGTTCGTGCGCGGGCAGGTCATTGTCTGCCTCGTTCTCGGCTTTATTTATGCCGTGGGCCTGACGCTGGTTGGCCTGAAATTCGGTCTCGTCGTCGGCATCATTGCAGGCATCATCAGTTTCATTCCCTATCTCGGAACGATCCTTGGCTTCATTGTCGGCGTCGCCTTGGCGCTCTTCCAGTTCTGGCCGGATTATTTCCAGATCGGCCTGGTGGTCGGCGTCTTCGCCATCGGTCAGTTCATCGAGGGGAATTTCCTGTCGCCGAAGCTGGTCGGCGACCGCGTCGGTCTGCATCCCGTCTGGGTCATGTTCGCCATTTTCGCCTTTGCGGCCCTGTTCGGTTTCGTCGGCGCGCTTCTCGCCTTGCCGATTGCCGCCGCACTCGGCGTCCTTGCCCGCTTCGGCATCGCGCAGTATCGCCGGAGCCAGCTCTATCTCGGCGCTTCGCCGGGCCACACCGTGCCGCCGCGCGATTCCGACAGCTCGTCATGATCCGCCAGCTTGTTCTCGAACTCGGCCACCGCCCGGCATCGGGCAGGGAGGATTTTCTCGTCGCGCCTCCCAATGAAGCCGCCGTCGCGCTGATCGATTCATGGCCGGACTGGCCCGACCGCATCGTCGCGCTTTCGGGCCCGGAAGGAAGCGGCAAGACCCATCTCGCCGAGGTGTGGC
>JAGUWA010000370.1 GCA_020062605.1 Parvibaculum sp.
CGCCCGGCGGAAGCGGGCGATGCGTTTTTCAATCTCGCCGAGCGGCTGCTGCGCGCCGACGATGCGATGCGCTCCGACATCTACGCGCAGGCCGGCGATGCCTGGGTGCTTGGCGGCGAATACGCGCCCGCGATCCGTGCCTATGACAACGCCATCGCGCGCACGCCGGACAAGCCGGACTTCTATGAGGGGCGTGCGCGGGTGAAGGCGCTTGCAGGCAAATGGGAAGGCGCACGCGACGATGCGGCCGAAGCGCTGGCGCTCGATCCGAATTTCACCGCCGCCATGCTCATCCGCTCGGCGGCGAACCGCACACTCGGCTACCCGCGCGCGGCGCTGGTCGATGCGAATCACGCGGTCGAACTCAATCCCCACAGTCTCGATGCGCTGCTCGAACGCGGCCTCGTCCACAAGGCTCTCGGCGACAAGGCAAGCGCCTGGGGCGACTGGTCGAATGCGGTGAAATATGCGAAGGAAACGGGCCGCGAGAGCGATCCGGCGGCGCTTGCCGCCGCGCATTATCTGAGCCAGTAGCGCCACTCGTCGCGCACGTCTTCATCTTCATCTTCTTCCTTTTCGAGTGCCTTGCCCGCGCGCTCTCTTGCCTCTCCGGGCACGAGGCGCCCGAGCGCCCAGACAGCCATGGCGCGCACCAGCGGCGAGGCATCGGCGAGCAGCGCGCGCACCTCTTCCGCGAGCGCGGCCTCTTCCGAATTTCCGATCGCGATAAGCACATTCCGCACGAAACGATCGCGGCCGATCCGCTTGACGGGCGAGCCCGAAAAGAAGGCGCGAAACGAAGAATCGTCAAAGCGCGCCAGTTCGGCGAGAAGCGGTGCGCGCAATTCCTCCCGCGCGTGAAAGGCGTCCTCGCGTGTGCGGTGCGCGAACTTGTTCCAGGGACACACAGCCAGGCAGTCGTCGCAGCCATAGATGCGGTTGCCCATCGGCTCGCGGAATTCGCGCGCGATGTGCCCCTTGTGCTCGATGGTGAGATAGGAGATGCAGCGCCGCGCATCAAGCTCGTAGGGCGCCGGGAACGCCCTTGTCGGGCAGATGTCGAGGCAGCGGCGGCACTCGCCGCAGCGGTCGGAATGTGGCTCGTCCGGGCCGAGATCGAGCGTCGTGAAGATCGCGCCGAGGAAAAACCACGAACCGAGTTCGCGCGACACGAGATTGGTGTGCTTGCCTTGCCAGCCGAGCCCCGCCGCCTGCCCGAACGGCTTTTCCATCACCGGCGCCGTGTCCACGAAGACCTTCACCTCCGCGCCGCTTGTCTCCGCAAGCCATCGCGCGACCTGCTTCAGTCTCTTCTTCACGAGGTCGTGGTAGTCGCGGTTCTGCGCGTAGACCGAGATCGCCGCGCGGTCGCGTCGTTCCAGCGCTTCGAGCGGGTCGCTTTCCGGCCCGTAATTCATCGCGAGCATGACGACCGATTTTGCTTCCGGCCAGAGCGTCTTCGGGTCCGCGCGGCGTTCCGCCGTCTCCGCCATCCAGCCCATGCCGCCCTGGCGTCCGAGATCGAGCCAGTGCTGCAATCGTTCGGGAAGGTCGGCGCGGGCGTCGGCGCGCGCAATGCCGATATCGTCGAAGCCCGCTTCCTTCGCTTGCGCGACGAGGGCGCCGCGCAAGGCCGTCAGGTCGTTTGTCTCAGAAGTCGAGATTGGCATAGAGTTTCGGCGGCGGCATGCCGGCCATGTGATCGGCGAGGATACCCCGGAAGCTGGGGCGCGACTTGATGCGGACATACCAGTCCTTCGCGCCCTGATACTGCGCCCAGGGCACATCGCCCACATAGTCGAGGCAGGAGAGATGCGCGGCCGCCGTGAGGTCCGCAAGCGTCAGCGCCTCGCCCGCAAGCCAGTTCCGCTCCTCCATCAGGTAACAGATATAGTCGAGATGGTAGCGCAGGTTGTGGAGCGCGGCGCGCACCACGATCATGTCCGGCGCGCCGCCGCCATCCGCCGCGCTGAGAAAGCGCCGCGTCACCTTCTCGAAGATGAGCCCGTCCGATACTTCCGCGGCGAATTTCCGGTCGAACCAGTCGACGAGGCGCCGCACTTCCGCGCGTGCCAGCGGTTCTTCCGGCAGAAGTTTCACGTCCGGCGCCGTCTCTTCCAGATATTCCGCAATGGGCGTCGCGCCCGAAAGGGGCTCGCCCTCCTCCACCAGCACGGGCACCTCGCCTGCCGGGTTCAGCATCAGGAATTCGTCGCGGCGTTCCCAGTCGCGCTCTTCCACGAGTTCGAAGTCGAGGCCCTTTTCCGCCATGACCAGGCGCACCTTGCGGCAGGCGGGGGAAATCGGCAGGTGGTAAAGCTGGCGCATGGGCTCGCGGGGTCCGGGGGCTTTATTGTTTGTTATTTCGCGTCGGTTTCGGGGGCGCTTCCTGCTGCCAGTTCCTCGATGATCGGGCATTCGGGACGATCGTCCCCGTGGCATTTCCGCATGAGCGTCGAGAGCGTCGCCCGCATGGCGCGCAGGCTCTCGATCTTTTCGTCGATCTCCGCCACGTGGCTCGCGGCAATCGCCTTCACGTCGGCGCTGGAGCGCCCGCGGTCGCGGTAGAGCGCCAGCAGGTCGCGGCACTGCGCCACCGTGAAGCCGAGCGAGCGGGCGCTTGCGATGAAGCGCAGCGTATGCACGTCTTCCTGCGAATAGGCGCGGTAGCCGTTCGCCGTGCGATCCGCGCTCTCGATCAGCGCGATGTCCTCGTAATAGCGAATGGTCTTGGCAGGCACGCCGGAGCGGGCCGCCGCCTCTCCGATATTCATGTCTCTCAGCTCGCGTTGATGCGCTCGAACTGTCCGCCGCGGCGGAAGCGGTAAAGATAGGTCGGCAACACGATCTCCATTGCCGTTGCCCGGATGCCCAATCCGGCCAGCGTGCGGCCCTCCGCCTCCGCCGCCTCGCTCACCACATTGTCGATACCGAGAAGCCGCACCTGGTCGGGCGTCAGCGGCGGATTGGGGATGAACTGCGTGAAGAAGGCCATGGCCTTCGCCGCGAACACCGGGATCGGAAGCAGGATGCGCCTGCGGGCGATATTCACCAGCAGCAATTCCATCAGTTCACGGAAGGTCTTCTTCTCCGGCCCGCCGAATTCGTACACCCGGCCGCCGGTATCGTTCCGCTCGACGATCCTTGCCACACCCTCGGCAAGGTCCTTCACATAGACGGGCTGCATGCGCATCGTCCCGCCGCCGATCAGCGGCAGCACGGGAGAAAAGCGCGCCATCGCGCCGAAGCGGTTGAAGAAGCTGTCCTCCGGCCCGAAAACGATCGAGGGCCGCACGATCGCCGCATCCGGGAAAGCCGCGCGCACCGCCTTTTCGCCCGCCGCCTTGGCGCGCGCATAGTCGGAAGCGCCTTCCTCATCCGCGCCGATCGCCGAGATGTGGACGAGTTTCGGCACGCCTGCCG
>JAGUWA010000007.1 GCA_020062605.1 Parvibaculum sp.
CCGCGCGCGCGGGCTCCGGCGCCGCGGAGTCCTGCAACGCATAGCGGTTCACCGGCTCGTCGCCGAAAAATTCCTCGACGCCCGCCTCCACATAAAAGGCGAGAAGGGCGGCGGCTTCCTGCGGCGTCAGGTTTTGTCCGCTGTTTTCCATCACTCTTTCGCCTGCAACCGGAGGGACTTCCGCGCGGCATCCAGTTCAGGAATGTCCTTCTTCAATGTCTTCCAGACGAGATCTAGATCCACGCTAAAGTAGCCGTGAGTAACACGGTTGCGCATGCCGTAGATCGCCGCCCAAGGGATGTAGCGATGGCGCTCCACGAAATCGGGAGCATGTTTCTCGATATTGCGGGCAGCCTCTCCGAGTATCTCCAGGTTGCGGATCACCGCGTCCTGCACGAGTTCGTCTCTCAGAAAAGCCTGTCTATCCTTGCCTTCCACATACCGAGTGATTCGGTCCGTCGCCTGCAGCATGTGGTCAATATAGTCCAGAACCCGGGAGATACCGTCGCTCATACGGGTTTGGCCTCGGAGAGTATTTTGTCGCGCAGGCCCGGGGGGAGAGCGCCTGGCGTTTGAACGTCGACCCTCACACCGGTCAACTGTTCGAGCGCAATCTGCAAGGCACCGACATTCAGGAGCGTTGTTTCCTGAGATGGATCGACGAGGATATCGAGATCGCTGTCTTCCCGGTCCGTCCGGTGAAGGACCGAGCCAAAGACGCGCGGATTGGTCAACCTATGGCTCTCCGCCATACGCCTTATTTCTTCACGGTGCCGTTCGAGCGCTGCCGAGGGACGCATCGCCGATCCTTTCCTGCCATTTGACGGTCACAAGAGCGAACCTACACTCGTTCTATATCGCGCGGGAACGTGCGTCTTGTTGAGAATGACATGCAACTGGCGCGGAGCAGTTCCGGCAGCCCAACATATTGACCCGCAAGGGCATCCGCACCATAACGGAGCCCTGTTTCCGAGCGGCGGTCCGGCGGCACAATCCCAAGGTTTGTGCCGGATAAGGAGAAAAGAATTATGAGCGACGCGGCAGTCGAACGCGAGTACATGGAATATGACGTCGTCATCGTCGGCGGCGGCCCGGCAGGCCTTTCAGCGGCCATCCGGCTGCGCCAGCTCGCGGCGGAAGAGGATTTCGACATTTCCGTCTGCCTGATCGAAAAAGGCTCGGAAGTGGGCGCGCATATTCTTTCGGGCGCCGTGATCGACCCGATCGGCCTCGATGCGCTGATTCCCGACTGGCGCGAAAAAGGCGCCCCGATCGACACCGAAGTCACCGCCGACCACTTCATCTATCTGGGGCCGTCCGGCGGCATTCGCGTGCCGAACTTCCTGTTCCCGCCGCTGATGAACAATCACGGCAATTACATCGTCAGCCTCGGCAATGTCTGCCGCTGGCTCGCCGAGCAGGCCGAAGCGCTCGGTGTCGAAATCTATCCGGGTTTCGCGGGCGCCGAAGTTCTCTACGGCGAGGACGGCTCGGTGCGCGGCGTCGTCACCGGCGACATGGGCGTCGCCAGGGACGGCAGCCACAAGGACAGCTACACGCCCGGCATGGAACTGCGCGGCAAGTACACGCTCTTCGCCGAAGGCGTGCGCGGTTCGCTGTCGAAGGAACTGATCCGCAAGTTCAAGCTCGACGAGGGCCGCGAGCCCCAGAAGTTCGGCATCGGCCTCAAGGAACTCTGGGAAGTCGATCCGTCGAAGCACAAGAAGGGTCTCGTGCAGCACACGATGGGCTGGCCGCTCGACAATTCGACCGGCGGCGGCTCCTTCCTCTATCACTTCGGCGAGAACCTCGTTTCGGTCGGCTTCGTGGTTCACCTGAACTACAAGAACCCCTACCTCTCGCCCTTCGACGAGTTCCAGCGCTTCAAGCATCATCCGTCGGTCGTCGAGACGTTCGAAGGCGGCAAGCGCATCGCCTATGGCGCGCGCGCGATCACCGAGGGCGGCTTCCAGTCCGTGCCGAAGCTCACCTTCCCGGGCGGCGCGCTGATCGGCTGCTCGGCCGGCTTCGTCAACGTGCCCCGCATCAAGGGCAGCCACAACGCCATGCTGACCGGCAAGATGGGCGCGGAAGCGGCCTTCGAGGCGGTGAAGGACGGACGCCAGGGCGACGAACTCGTGGCTTACACGCAAGCCTATGAGAAGAGCCCGGTCTACAAGGACCTGAAGCGCGTGCGCAACGTGAAGCCGCTCTGGTCGAAGCTCGGCACGTTCATGGGCATCGGCCTCGGCGCCGTCGACATGTGGATGAACAATCTCGGGATCGGCCTGCCCTTCACGCTGCGGCACAAGAAGGCAGACTACGAGTCGATCAAGAAGGCGAGCGAGTGCAAGCCGATCGACTACCCGAAGCCCGACGGGAAGATCTCCTTCGACAAGCTGTCCTCCGTCTTCATCTCGGCGACGAACCACGAGGAAGACCAGCCAGTCCATCTGAAGCTGAAGGACCCGGCAATCCCGATCGCCTACAACCTGCCGAACTACGCCGAACCGGCGCAGCGCTACTGCCCGGCAGGCGTGTACGAGGTGGTGCGCGACGAGGACGGCTCCAACCCGCGTTTCCAGATCAACGCGCAGAACTGCGTTCACTGCAAGACCTGCGACATCAAGGACCCGGCCCAGAACATCAACTGGACGGTGCCGGAAGGCGGCGGCGGCCCGAATTACCCGAATATGTGACGGGTGCGCGGCATTGCCGATTGGCGGCGTGATGCTTTATGCGATTGAAAAAATTAACTTTCTTCTGATATCGTTAAGCATCTGAGAAAGGTTTTCTTGGCGTTCTTGACCGGAGAGCCTTTTCTACGTAAAAGTTTCCCCAGATTCAGGCACAGCAATTGGAGATTCCTATGCTTAGAGAAGGCGCCCGGGATTAAATCCGTGCAATGTTCTGAAACACCAGCTTTTGAAGCGGCGCAAGCAGTGATTGTTTGCGTCGCTTCTTCTTTTAGTTGGGTTTCACTTCTCACCCCGCTCATAGTTTTGATTTCCATTGGGGTAGCATTTTTGGGAGTTCGATCGGCGAGGGCCAGCGCCCGGCAGCGCGCCACACTCGACATGATAGAGAAAGTAGAATCGGCACCGCACTACAGGAGCCTGCACGCGGTGTTCTCGTATCACCGGAGGCAAGATTCATTCTCTAGGCTGCACAATCCGACTGAAGATTCTCGTATCACCGGAGGCAAGATTCATTCTCTAGGCTGCACAATCCGACTGAAGAAAAGGATAAGTCGGAACGGCAAGCCGTTCTTGACTATCTCAACCACTATGAACTCGTTTCAATCGGAATTCGCGAGCAGATACTGGATGCTGAATTTTACCGAAATTGGATGCTTAGCCCTTTTGTGAGGGATTGGAATGCGGCCGCGAACTTCATTCAGCGCGAACGTTGGAAGTGGGACAGCAAGCAGAGCTTGTGGACATATCACGATCCGTTGTTCGAAAATTATTAGTTCATGGCAAAAAAGTGGAGCTACGAAGCTGTCGATTTGAGCAGAAATTCGTCAGGCCCTCCGGACGTGCCAAGCGGCCCGGGAGACGAAGCCTTGCCCGACACGGATGGTGAACAAGGCAACTGACGACTGATTGGCGCTCGCGCCTGTATCCCGCTCCCGCTTTTATATAGTGTGGTTACAGCCCGCCTTTCTGGGGGGCTGTAACCTGATGGCACGGAGGCCTGCCCCCGGATGGAATGTGTCGATACGGCGTTTGCGCGCGGAACGCCGGTCCTGCGTAAAGGGCGCGCGGCGCGAGCCGCCGCCATGTTCGCTCTCCTTGCCCCGTTGCTTGGTGGCTGCGCGGGGATGAACGGTCTCTCCGGCGGTCTCTTTACGCGAGGCGATGCGGATACGCCCTATGGGGCTTATCTGGCCGGACGCCATGCCGCTTCCGTGAACGACAATCTCAAGGCGGGCGATTTCTACGACAAGGCGCTGGCGGACCAGCCGAACGATCCGGTGATCCTCGACCGCGCCTTCATGTCGGCGCTGGTCGGCGGCGACATGGACCGCGCCATTCCGCTGGCGCGCAGGCTCGTGGCGCTCAATTCCGGCGAACGCATGCCCCGGCTCACCCTCGCGCTCGCCGAGTTGAAAAGCGGCGATTACA
>JAGUWA010000126.1 GCA_020062605.1 Parvibaculum sp.
ACATGCCTTGCCCGGCGATCCCCTGCCGCCGCCGCTGCGCGCCTGGCTCGGCGGCAAGAGCGTGGACGAACTTCCCTGGAGCTATCTCGGTCCGGGCATGAAGAAGGTGAAGCTCTGGCGCGGCGGTCCGAACGATCAGCGCCTCTGGATGCTGCGCGCCGAGCCCGGCGTGAAGATTCCCGAGCATGGCCACAGCGGCACGGAGCTTGTCCTCGTGCTGAAGGGAAGCCTTGAAGACCCGCACGGCGTCTTCCGCGCCGGCGATGTCGAGGAGAGCGACGGCAGTCTTTCGCACGGCCTGAAGATCGGCGGCGAGGAAGAATGCATCTGCCTCGCCGTCACCGAAGGACCGACGCGCTTCAAGGGCTGGATCGCGAAGCTTCTCCAGCCCTTCATCGGCCTCTGAAGGTCAGAAGCGCGCCGTCACCACGAAGCGCACATTGCGCCCCGGCTGCAGCACGTCGTTCTTCTTGAACGAAACATGGTTGCGGATGTCGGCATCGAGAAGGTTTTCACCGACCAGCGCAAGCTCGATGGTGTTTCCGCCCACCATGTCTTGCGGCAGCAGATAGCGGATTTCGCCCTTGAGATCGGTATGGCTTCCCGTCTCCGTCTCGCCCGCCGACAAGCGGTCTTGCGCGAAGGCATGCAGGAAGCCGAAGCGGCCCGAAACGCGCTCGCCCGCATAGAACACGCCCGCCCCCGCCCGCATCGGCGGAATGCGCGGAACGTTGCCGCCCGCATCGAGTTCGGCGCGCACCATGTCGAACTGGCCGGTAACGCCCGCTCGTGCAGCACCCCAGCGCATCAGCGTCACGCTGCCCTTGGTTTCGAAGCCACGGAACGTCGCATCTTCCTGCGTGAACAGCACCTGGTCGAGTTCCGTGCCCGCGCCATGCGGCGTACAGGTGTCGTAGCTGTCGTCGCAGACCTCGCCCGTCAGGCGCTTGTAGATGAAGTCGCTGAACGAGGTATGAAACACCGCCGCCTCGAAGGAATAATCGTCGCCCTCGCGCCGCGCATTGATCTCGAAGCTCAACGCCTTCTCCTTGTCGAGCGTCGGATCGCCGATCTCGAAAGTCTCCGTCGCCTCATGCGGTCCCTTGGAGAAGAGTTCGAGCGCATCCGGCGCCCGCTCCACATGCTGCGCGGTGATGCCGAACACCCATTTCGGAGCGGGACTATAGACAAGCCCCGCCGAAACGCTGGTCGGCGTGAAGCTCCGCGACACGGCGAAATCCGTGGGCGCAAGCGGAATACTCGCATCGAGCGCACGGCCCGAAACATCGACATGCTCCACGCGCCCCGCCAGTTGCAGTTTCAACACTTCGCCCGCAAGCGGCATTTCCTCGAAGAGGAACGCGGCTGCCGATTCCGTTTCGCTCGGCGCAAGCAGTTCCCCGCCCTCGCCCGACGCCACGATCTCACGCCGATGAAGCTGCACGCCGAAGGCGCCCGTGAAAGGCCCCACCTCGCGGTGCAGGAACTCCGCGCGGCCTTCCCATTCCTCGTCGTCGAAACGCGACCCCGTGACGCCCGCCGCATCGACCTCGCCATGGCTGTAGTCGCTATAGCCGCCCGCGAGGGTCATGCCCGCCAGAAAGCCGCCCGCGAAGTCGAGCTCGCTGCCGAGCTGCAGCTTCGTCTGGTGCATGTCGATATGCACGGGGTTCAGTGGGTCGCCGGGTGCGGGAATGCCGTACCGGCTGTCATAATAGGTGATCGAGCCGCCCGCATAGCCGTCGAAGTCTTCGTTACCGAGAATGACGGAAGCGCCGCCCGCGACGCCGGAGGTCTCCGACCAGGTCTCGCTCTGGCGGCTCGCGACGCCCGGAATGCGGTAATCATCCGTCTTCCGCGCGAAGCCGTCCGCATGGAAGACGACATCGCCCGCCGCCGCCTCCACCTTGCCATGGCCCTGCCGCCCGTCGCTCACGCTGTCGTAGCTCGCACCCGCTTCCGCGGCAAAGCCGCCTTTCGGTATGGCTTTGGGAATACGGTTGTTGATGACGTTGACCACGCCGCCCATCGCCTGACTGCCATAGCGCAGCGTCGCCGGCCCGCGCACCACTTCCACGCGCTCGGCCGAAAGCGGATCGATCGGCACGCCGTGATCTTCGCTCACCGCCGAAACGTCGCCCGCGCCGATCCCGTTCTCCTGCACCCGCACGCGCGTATTGTCGAGGCCGCGAATGATGGGACGGCTCGCGCCCGCCGCGAAGGAACTCTGTGTGACGCCGGGCAGGTCGCCGAGCAGGGCGCCCAGCGTCGTCGCGGAGGAGCCGAGAATGTCGTCCCGCGTGACGATGTCGACGGGCGCCGCAAGCTCGTCGATAGGCGAGGCAAGAGGCGAGGCCGTCACCACGACTTCGGGCAGGTCCACGGCGGCCTGCGGTGCCGTTGCCGTCTCCGCATCGTCCCCGGCCACGACTTCCTGCGAAAAAGCCGGTTCCGCTGTAAACGAGGAAAACGACATGGCGGCAAGCGCGAAAACCGAAGCGCCGACAAGCGCCGCGCGGGAGCGCTCGCCATGGCGCAGGCGCGCTTCCTCGTTCCGATCCGCGTGAAGATGGTCCCCGGCCCGCATGACTGCCCCCTTTGTAATGTTATGTTATAACATCGCAAGAAATGGCAGACCCGGCCGCTCCGGTCAAGCCCCTGAGCGGGCTTCGGGTGACGATGCGGGAAATACGGGCTAGCTTCTTGATGTACCTGCTTCGGAGGCCGCCGGAAGCGATGTCTGCAAACGAAAAGAAGAATAAGGAAAAGACGTCCGGCAAGCCGCCGGCGCTGCCGGGAGAACTCTCGCACCGGAAGTACAAGGACGAGCTCTACCGCCTCCAGGTCGAACTCGTGAAGCTTCAGCGCGACATCATCGCCGAAAACCGCAAGCTCCTCGTCATCCTCGAGGGACGCGACGCCGCCGGCAAGGACGGCGTCGCCAAGCGTCTCGTCGAGCATCTCTCGCCGCGCGAAACGCGTGTCGTCGCGCTGGGCAAGCCCTCCGACCGGCAGCAGACCGAATGGTATTTCCAGCGCTTCACCGAACATCTTCCCGCCGCGCAGGAACTCGTGATCTTCAACCGCTCATGGTACAACCGCGCCGGCGTCGAGCGCGTCATGGGTTTCTGCTGCGACACGGACTATGAGCGCTTCATGACCTCGGTCGGCATGTATGAGGACATGCTGGTCGGCTCCGGCATTCAGCTCGTGAAATATTATCTCGACATCTCGAAACCCGAGCAGAAGAAGCGCCTCCAGGAGCGGCGCGAAGATCCGCTCAAGCAGTGGAAGATTTCTCCCATCGACCGCGTCGCCCTGAAGCACTGGAGCGCCTATAGCCGCGCCCGCGACGAAATGCTCATGCGCACGCATACGCAGGTCGCGCCATGGAATGTCGTCCGCGCGGACGACAAGCGCCATGCCCGGCTCAATCTCATCCGCGACATTCTCGCCCGCATCGACTATCGCGGTAAACCGGCGGACGGCATCCACCCCGATCCCCGCATCGTCATTCCCTTCGAGCCCGCGCTTCTCGACGCTGGCGTCCTTGCCAGGTGAGCCCCGCGATGGAAGAGCAGAGCGCCATCCCCTTTCTCGCCGAACTGCCCGACGCGCTGCTCGAACCCGAGCGGCTTCTCGTCCTGCTGGGTCTCAGCTTCTTTCTCGGCCTCGCCTTCGAGGAATATTTCGGCGCCCGCCGCCTGAAAGCGCCCGGCGGCGTGCGCACCTTTCCGCTTCTCGCGCTCAGCGGCGCGCTTCTCTACGCGCTCATGCCGGAAACGGCGCTTCTCTTTCTCGGCGGTCTCTTCCTGCTCGGCGCATGGCTGTCGATCTGGTACTGGCACCGCCTTGCCATCCAGCTTGCCGAGCCGCGCATCGAGCATGAACCCGGCATCCGCCTCGACGGCGGCATCATGGCGCTTGTCGGAAACCTGATCGCCTATCTTCTGGGGCCCGTGACGCTCACGCAGCCGCTCTGGGTGCCGGTCGCCATCGCCGTTGCCGCCGTCCTTCTCACCAGCGCGCGCGAACGTCTTCACGCCTTCGCCGAAACGGTCGGCGGCACGGAACTCGCCACGCTCGCCAAGTTCCTCATCATCATCGGCATCGTCCTGCCGCTCGTGCCGGACGAACCCGTCACCGACATCACCAGCATCACGCCCTATCAGGTCTGGCTCGCCGTCGTCGTCGTGAGCACGCTCTCCTATGCAAGCTACATCGTGCAGCGCTTCGTCACGCCGCGGCGCGGTCTTCTCTATTCGGCGGCCCTTGGCGGCCTCTATTCGTCCACGGCGACGACCGTTGTCCTTTCGCGCCGCGCGCGCGC
>JAGUWA010000369.1 GCA_020062605.1 Parvibaculum sp.
CGAACACAGCCTGCGCGGCCCAGGGTGTCTGCGGACGCAGGCCGAACGCGCGGCGTGCATAGGCAAGCGCCGCATCGCGGTCGCCCGCCCGCCGCGCCTGAATGAAAAGACCGCGAAGGCCGAGAAATTCCGTCTCCGGGGCGGCGAGCATCTTCTCGAAATACTTCGTCGCGCCCGCCTCGTCGCCCTCAAGCTGCGCTGCCTGCGCGGCGAGCAGCAGCGTGAGAGGCGGCGCATCCAGAAGCTTGTGCGCTTGTGCCGCATAGCGCTTCGCGTCCTGCGCATCGCCTGCCGCCACGGCGACCATGCCGCGCGAAAGTGCGAGGAAGCCCTTCTGCTGCCGGCGCTTCTCAAGATAGGCCGAAACGCTTGCCGGCGTCTCGATGAAGCTCACCACAATCCGGTAGGCAAGGAGCACGAGAAACGCCGCAAGCGCCATCGCTCCCACGCCGACGACGAAGCTCGTGCGGATTTCGTAGCCGCGCCAATGCATCACGAGCTCGCCCGGATTGTCGGCGAGCCAGATCGCGATGCCGCTGAGCGCCGCGACGATGAGGAAGGTATAGAGGGCGCGAAGCATGGGGATCAGCCCCTCGTCTTTGCAAGTTGCTCCGCGACCCGCGCGCTGAGTTCGCGGACGAGCCGGTCCGTCCTGAGACGGTCGTTTGCATCCGCAATCCACGGCGCAGCCGCTTCTGCTGCAGGCCCTTCGAGCGTTTCTGCTTCCGCCACCGCGCCGGCAAGATCGTGAACCTTCAGCCGTTCTTCCATGCGCGCGACTTTTGCCTCCGTCGTGTCGCCCGAAATCTCGCCAGTGCGACGGATGGTAACGAGTGATTTCGCGTTGGCGGCGAAGCGCGACCACCAGCTGTCTTCACCCGCATGCCGCTCGGCATCGAAAATGTCCTGGGCAAGCGTGGAAAAACGCGCTTCGAGCGCCGCGCGCGTCGGCACGCCCGCGGCGGCCGCTTCGGAGAGCTCACCAAGCGCTGGCTCGTCCGGCAAAAAGCTCTCTACGGCGCCAAGCTCCGTTTCGAATGAGCCGGCGCTCTCGGCGGCGCGAGCAAGATTGGCGAGCGCCAGGCCGAGCGCAGCACGGGCCGCAGCATCCGGATCTTCCTCCGCTTGCTCAAGCACGGCAACACGCTCTTCCATTTTCTGGACATCGGGAGCAAGCGCGGCGAGACGGAGATCGAGGGCCCGCACCAGCGCGTCGATGCTGCCGACCTGCTCCGCGATACCGGCAGGCGGAAGGCTCTGCGAAATCTCGCCGACCTTGCCTTCGAGTTCGCGTATCGAGGAACGCGTGTCGTTAAGCGCCGATTTGAGTTGTTGCGTATCGGCGGCGAGCACGTCGGTCCGTTCGCGAAGCGCCGCCGCACTGTCCGGCGTTTCGGACGCCGCTGCGAGATCCTTTTCGAGCCTGTCGATGCGTTCCCCGAGAGAGGCAATCGTCGCTCTCACCTCGTTCGCGCGCGTATCGCTTCCGCTTTCCAGCGCAGCGATGCGTTGTTCGAAGGCGTTCAGCGCATCCCGATCTCCCGCGCGCTCGGGCAAGCCGACGGACCAGACGGCCGCAAGCGCGATGGCGGCACCGCCCAGACCGGCAATCCCGGCGGCAAGAACGAGCGGGACGGGTGAGCGCGGCACTTTCGGAACCTCCGCTTTCTCCGCTCGCTCTCCGCGGGGATTCCCGCCTGCGCCTTCGGAAACATGCTCGGCTGTTCCTTCGAGGATGCGCGGTTCCTTCTGGCGTCTTGCAGAATGCTGCCGCGCTTCGCCTTCGGGCTTCAGGTATTCCGCCTGCGTCTCCTCGCCGGGTTCCGATCCGGAGACGTTTTCGCCGTCCTTGCCGCTGTTGTTTGGATTGCTCATCTGAGGCCTTCTGGGGAGAATCCGCCGCTTGCCGCCACTATAGAGGCTCAAAGCGCGCGGGTCAGGGCGAAGTTCCGGGAAAATCAGGCAGGCAGAATACTGAGCAAACCCGCCTGGTCCGGCTGCCGCGCAATTTTCACCGTAAGACCCGGAAGACGCTCAAGCGCGGCGGCAACGGCGGGCGACAGACAATAGGCGGCAAGACCCGTCACACGCGCCTCAAGCCCCGCATCGATGACAAGCGACGCAAAGGCCCGTGCCGTCCGTGGCGAATAGAGGATGACCCCGTCGAGTCTGCCCCCTTCGAGTGCCTCGCGGGCGGCATCGGGCAAAGTTTGCGCCATCGCGGCCTCATAGAGTACGGCTCGCTCCACTCCAAAACCTTTTGCGCCAAGCAGCGCCGCAAGATCGCCCGCGACCACACTTCCCGCCACATGGAGAAGCGGTCCTTTCCCTGGAACGAGGACCTCGGACACATGTGCGGCCAGCGTCTCGACATCGCCGCCCGCAGCTTCGACATGGACAAAGC
>JAGUWA010000388.1 GCA_020062605.1 Parvibaculum sp.
GCCGTTACTTCCGCAAAGGAGAGAAGCGATGAGAGTCTCAGACGCCATGCACAAGACCGTCTCATGGGTATCGCCCAAGACGACCGTCCCCGAGATAGCAAAGATCATGAAGGACAAGGACATCGGCGCCGTGCCGGTGGGTGAAAACGACCGGCTGATCGGAATGGTAACCGACCGCGACATTGCGCTCCGAGCCCTTCCGAACGGACACGACGTCTCCTCCATGACCGCCCGGGACGTGATGACATCCGGTATCACCTGGTGCCGGACCGAAGACACGCTCGAGGATGCTGTCCACCTGATGGAATCGAAGAAAATCCGCCGCCTGCCGGTCATCGATGCCGACAAGCGGATGGTCGGCATGCTCAGCCTCGGCGACATCTCGCATTCCGCGAGCAAAGCTCTGACCGACGAGTTCGTAAAGGCAGTGAGCGATCACCACGCCTGAGGTCCGCAACGCAACATGTGGCGGGTACGGGGAGGTCCGTGCAGGCAAGAGGTCCCTGCCTGCACGCACTTTCCGCCTGCGCGGAAATTTGTCATGGAAACACCCCTGGAAATCGACTTTCACGGTCTTGATGTGTCTCCCGCCATCCGGGAGGTCCTGGAAGAGCGTGCCCGGGAACTCGAAAGCCGCTTTGGGCGCATCACGAGCTGTCGCGTTGTTATTTCCGGGCCCGGCCGCAAGCATCGCTCCGGTGGGCCCTACGACGTTCGCGTCCACCTCTGCTTGCCGGATGGCCGGGAAGTCGCCGTTCACCGTCTGGACCACGGCGACGAGAGACATTCCGACATTCGCTTCGCCATCAACGACGCCTTCAAGCGGGCTCGCAGACAAATCCAGGATCAGGCACGCCGGATTCAGGGCGAGATCAAGCATCATGAAGCGCAGCCAGCCGGCACCATCGCTCGCATCGATCCTTCCGGTGAGTTTGGCTTCATTACAACAGCCGACGGCCGGGAAGTTTATTTTCACAGGAATAGTGTGCTGTCCGGCTCGCTCGACCGGCTGAAGCCGGGAGCACGCGTCACATTCGCCGAGGAGAACGGCGACAAGGGCCCTCAGGCGAGTACCGTAAGACTGTCAGGCAAGCATAGCCTGAGATAGGGATGGCGCGAAATCATCGCTCCGGGCGCCTTGGCATCCATTTCCCGTCGGCCTTCACATAGGAACGCTTCACCGCACCCCAGGCGATCCGGTGAGCCGCCTCCTCCTGCCTCGGATCGCCGGCATGTGCCGCAAAAGCGTGATTGAAGGCAGCGCGATAGATATCCTGCGCATGCTCCGGCAGGGACTGCCTCACTGCAGGCGGAAGATCTGCATTCCTTGCATAGGGCACGAGCCACCCCCACGGGCCGAACGCGGCCGCCGGAGAATGGTGCCCCTGGCCGGACTCGAACCAGCACGTTGTTGCCAACAACAGATTTTGAGTCTGCCGCGTCTACCATTCCGCCACAGGGGCACTGAAGCGTCGGGCGCGCATCATAATGAGCCCGGGCATGCCTTCAATGGAAAAGAACGCCAGGAGTTCCGGACACGCCAATGCGGCGAGAAGGCGCGGGACAGAGGCGGCCCGCCATGCTTGAATGCGGGCCATGCTGGACCGGATACCGTCGAACGCCATCCCCTGGATTCTGATTGCCGCGAGTGCCGCGACAATCGGGGGCGCGCTCTTTTTTCAGCACGTGCTGGGCTATGTGCCCTGCTCGCTCTGCTATCTCGGCCGCCAGCCGCACTATTTCGCGATCGGCGCCGCGCTCATCGCGGGCATCCTCTCGCGCGAGGCCAATATCGGCATCGGCGTGCTCTTTTTCCTCGGCCTCTGCGTCGCGGCCTATCTGGCGGGCGCAGGCATCTCGGCCTATCACGCAGGCGTCGAGTATCACTGGTGGGAAGGCCCCGAAACCTGCGCGGGCGGCAATCTAGTCTCGAACTCCCTGCAGGACCTGCAATCCGCGCTTGAGGGCGGTGCGAAGCCGCCGCGCTGCGACGAGGCCGCCTGGTCGCTTTTCGGCATCTCGCTCGCCGGTTTCAATTTCCTGATTTCGCTGGTGCTTGCCGGTCTTTCGGCGCTGCCGCTGTTGCGCTACTTCCGCGAGAGCAGAGGAGAAATCTGATGGCCGGTTCCGACACCAAAACATCTCCGAAATCGCCACGCGTTTCCGCGCAACCCGGCCGCGCGCGGGAATCCGCTATCGAGGAAATGCTCCGCGTCGACCATGCCGGGGAGTATGGCGCCGTGCGCATCTATGCAGGCCAGCTTGCCATACTGCGCAATATGCCGGGCAAGGAAGACCTCGTCGCCAAGCTCGAACACATGGCAAGGGACGAGGAAGTGCATCTCTCGCGCTTCAACGAACTCGTGAACGAGCGCGGCGTGCGCCCCACCGCCTTCGCGCCGGTCTGGCATGTGGCAGGCTTCGCGCTCGGCGCGGCGACGGCGCTTCTCGGCGAAAAAGCGGCCCATGCCTGCACGGCGGCCGTCGAGGAAGTGATCGACGAACATTATACGTCGCAGGTGCAGCGCCTCGATCAGATGGGCGAAGAGGAAAAGCCGCTTCGCGACACCATCGAGAAGTTTCGTCTGGAAGAGGTCGAGCATCGCGACGAGGCAATCGCTTCGGGCGCCGAGCAGGCTCCCGCCTATCCGCTGCTCTCGGGCGCCATCAAGGCTGCCTGCCGCCTCGCGATAAAGGTTTCCGAAAAAGCCTGAGCCGAACACTTACGGCTCCAGCTCGCTGTCCCAGTAGAGATAGTCCTGCCAGCTTTCATGCAGATAGTTGGGCGGGAAGGCGCGGCCGTTCTTGTGCAGGTCGCTTACCGTCGGACGGAAAGGCCACTGCATGGGGATCATCTCCGCATGCGCCGGCATCTTGCCGCCCTTGCGGAGATTGCATGGCGCGCAGGCCGTGACCACGTTGTCCCATGTCGTCTGTCCGCCGCGCGAACGCGGGATCACGTGATCGAAGGTAAGCTCGTGCCGCGCGCCGCAATATTGACAGGTAAAGCGGTCGCGCAGGAAGAGATTGAACCGCGTGAAGGCAGGAAACCGCGCGGGCTTCACATAGGATTTGAGCGAAACGACGCTCGGCAATTGCATCTCGAAATTGGGCGAGCGCACCAGCGTCTCATAGGACGAGACGATGTTCACGCGATCGAGGAATACCGCCTTGATTGCGTCCTGCCATGACCAGAGCGAAAGGGGGTAATAGCTGAGCGGCCTGTAATCCGCATTCAGCACAAGGGCCGGACAGGCGTCCGGCGTAGCAAACGATCCTTGCACGCCAACCCTCCCGGGGCCGAAAGCTACCCAACGCAGCGGGCCCCTCTTTCGAGAGTTTACTATATATGGTGCAACGGCTTTGTGAAGCCGCCAGTCCTTGGCACCGATTTTACCGGGCTGCGGCCGCAGGCCGGAGACGCCCGGCAAAGGCATCGGCAATGAAACGCGCCCCAAGCTCGAGGCCCGTTTGGTCGATGCCATGGCCGAGGCCCGGCGAGACATGCCACTGCACCGGAAGCCCCGCCTCCCCGAGGGCCTGCACTGCCTCATGCATCCGCGAGACGGGAAGCATGTCGTCCGCGTCACCATGGATCATCAGGATCGGCGGCTCCCCCGTCATCTCCCCGGAAAGCCGCTCCGGCACAGCCAGCGCGCCGGAATACCCGACGATGCAAGCCGGCGGCATGGAGCGGCGAAGGCCAACATGGAGCGCCATCATGGTCCCCTGGCTGAAGCCCACAAGCGCGATTTGCGATCCGTCGAGCCCGCGCAGACGAAGCTGTTCGTCGATGAAACGGTCAAGAAGGGGCGCTGCCGCCTCAACCCCGCGCGCGATCTCTGCCGGATCGAGCCGCGTTATTGGAAACCATTGATAACCCATCGGATTGCCGTCACAACGCTCTGGCGCGTTGGGCGCGATGAAAGCGGTATCGGGCATCGCTTGCTGCCAATAGGGCGCCAGCGCAATGAGATCGTTCCCATCCGAACCGTAGCCGTGACACAGAATCACGAGTTGCCGCGTGGTGCCGCTTCTCGCGGCGACGCTCGGTCCCGTCAGCGTCATTCTCCTTGCCTCCCCTTTCGTCGCGGCCCGTCGCGGGCTATCAATGCGACACCCTATGCCTCCCGGAGTGACCGTTTCAATGCAGGATGACACGAGCGGGCGCGAGGTGCTGCGCTTCGCGCCGAGCCCGAACGGATGGCTGCATCTCGGCCATGCCTATTCGGCACTCTTCGCCTTCGATATGGCGACGCGGCTAGGCGGCCGCTTTCTTCTGCGCATCGAGGACATCGATATCGGCCGCTGCCGCGAGGAATATGTCGAGGGAATTTATGAAGACCTCGCCTGGCTCGGCATCGAATGGGAGGAGCCCGTTCGCCGCCAGTCGGAGCACTTCGCCGAATACGAGAAGCTGTTGCGCGAGTTGCGGGACAGGGAGCTCGTCTATCCCTGCTTTGCGACGCGGAAGGAAATCCAGGACGCGATCGCGGCGAGCGGCATTCCACTTCAGGCCTGGCCGTCCGATCCGGACGGCGCACCGCTCTATCCCGGCATCTACAAGGGCATTCCGCAGGAGCGCGTAAACGCACTCATGTGGGAAGGCCGCACCTATGCCTGGCGCCTCGACATGGAGAAGGCGCGCGCGGAGGCCGAGCGGATCAACGGCGGCCCCCTGACCTTTCGCGAGGAAGGTTCGAGCGCAAGAGGAGACACCGGTCTTCTGGAAATCGAACCGGAGCTCTTTGGCGACGTCGTCATCGCGCGAAAGGACGTCCCCACAAGCTATCATCTCGCCGTCACGGCGGATGACGCCCTCCAGGGCGTAACGCTTGTCACCCGCGGTCAGGACCTCTTCCCGGCGACCTATATTCACCGCATCCTTCAGGTGCTGCTTGGGTTTCCCGAGCCGCGCTACCACCATCACGGCCTCATTCGCGATGAGACGGGCCGCCGCCTTGCGAAGAGCGCCAAGGACATGGGGCTGAGAGAACTCCGGGGGGCCGGGCACAGCCCCGCAGACATCAGGCGCATGGTCGGCCTTTAACCATGCCTGCAGCGCCCATGCTGGCGCGAAACCTGCTTCCCTTGCTTGTACGCACGGCGTCGTTCCCGCTTGGGGACGATTTTCGTGCCTTTACGAGCCAGAGGAGCGCCTGATGGCGAGCGCGGACACCGCAACTGTTTCGAAACAACGCATCGACTGGATCGACGCGGCCAAGGGCCTGACGATCATTCTGGTCGTTATGGAACACACGACCTTCGGCGTCGAAATCGCGGTCGGCCAGCTTCCGGCCATATTCGGAACGATTGCCGAGTTCGCGAAACCCTTCCGGATGCCGCTCTTCTTCCTTGTGGCCGGCCTCTTTGCCTATAAGGCCCTCTTCGGCGATTGGCGGAAGTTCGTGGACGGCAAGATCGTCCACTTCGCCTATTTCTACGTGCTCTGGTCGGTCATCCAGATCGGCATCAAGATATTGATGCCGAACCAGGGCATCTGGGAAGTGACCTATGTCGATCTCCTGATGATCCCGATCCAGCCCTTCGCCGTGCTCTGGTTCATCTATTCGCTCGCGATGTTCTTCGTCACGCTGAGGCTTCTGCGCAGCGC
>JAGUWA010000376.1 GCA_020062605.1 Parvibaculum sp.
ACGAGGCGAATGAGCGCTGCCTCGCCTTCCTGTGTCGGCTGAAGGAACCCGCCGACCGGCAGGGTGACACGGAGCCCGGAAAGATCGATCTCCGGCGTGCGGCGCTCGGCGAGGATCTCGCCGTCCCATGAAAGCCGCGCGACATCCGCCGCCTGCGCATGCTGGCCGAGTCCGGCGCGGAGGGGACCGTCGAGCGGCTTGCCTCCGGTGATGGCAACGTCGAGCCCGTTCAGCGTCGAGGTGACGAGGACAGAAGCGCGCGTGCGGCGCGAGAGGCCCGGCTGTATGAGTTCACCCAGCCGGGGGATAAACCGCTCGATCTCGGGAACGACCAGGGGACACTCGGAAAGGAGCACGATGTCGTGGCTGCCGCGCGTATAATAGCCGGCGGTTACACCCTTCTTCGTGCGCGTAACGGCGAAAGTCGCGCGGCGGCGACTGCGCGACGGCGCGGCGACAAGGGGCGCAACCTCCGTCTCGATACCGCGCGCCTTCAGTGCGACGGCGACCTGCTCTCTTTTCCATGCGGCATAGGCGGCCGGCGCCATGTGCTGGAGCGTGCATCCACCACAGCGTGTGAAATGCGAGCAGGCAGGCGAAACGCGGTCCGGCGAAGGCTCGATCACTTTCAATAGGGAAGCGCGACCGCCCTCCTCTGGTGCAATGCGTACGCGCTCGCCCGGCAATACGTAAGGCACGTAGATCGTCTCGCCATCGACATCGGCAATGCCGTCCGCCTGCGCGCCGAGCGAGAGGATATGGGTTTCGATGTCAGTCATTTTTCTCCGCCGCGATCAGGAATTCGCGGTTGCCATCGCCGCCTTCAATGGGGCTTTGCGTGAGCCCGAGAACCCGCCAGCCCATATCATCAGAAAGCCAACGCGAAATATCCCCGCATATGCGCTCGTGCAGCGCTGGATCGCGCACGATACCGCCTTTTCCCACATTTTCGGGCCCGGCCTCGAATTGCGGTTTGATGAGCGCGACGAGGACCGCGCCCTTCTGAGCCAATGCGAGCGCCGGGGGCAAAGCCTTTTGCAAGCCGATGAAGCTCAGATCGGCGACGATGAAGGAGACGGGCTCGAGAATGTCCTCGCGCGTCAAATCCCGCGCGTTCAACCCTTCGAGCGAGCGCACGCGCGCATCGCTCTCGATTTCTTTCGCAAGCTGACCGTGGCCGACATCGACGGCAACCACGAAAGCAGCGCCGCGCTCCAGAAGAACCTGCGTGAACCCGCCCGTGGAGGCGCCGAGATCGAGACAGGTCTTCCCCGACGGATCGAGGCCGAAAAAGTCGAGCGCATGAAGAAGTTTCAGAGCCCCGCGCGAGACATAGACTTGCTCCGGCGCGTCGAATTCGATTTCGTCGCCGTCACTTACCATGTCGGAAGGTTTCGACGCCACTTGTCCCCGGAGACGGACCTGACCGGCCTTGATCGCGGCCTGCGCACGGGCGCGGGTGGCAACGAAGCCCCGTTCGACCAACGCGAGGTCGAGACGCGTTTTTCCGTTTTGCATGAAGTGGCTCAGACGAGCTTCGGCAGCGGCTGCGGCGCAAGCTCGCGCAAATCCGCGATCTGCCGTTCGAGGCCCAGCGCGGCCACCGCCGTCTCGGCGATCTGCGCCGCATTGAGCCCTGCGACATCGTACATCTTCTCGGGCTTGTCCTGGTCGATGAAAATATCGGGCAGCGCCATGGGCCTTATCTTGAGGCCACGGTCGAGCAAGCCGGAGCGGGCGAGGAAGTCGAGCACATGGCTGCCGAAACCGCCGATCGATCCTTCCTCGACCGTGATCAGCACTTCATGGCCGATGGCGAGGCGCGCGATGAGATCCTCATCCAGCGGCTTTGCGAAGCGGGCGTCGGCGACCGTGGTCGAAAGACCGAGCGCGTTCAGTTGATCCGCTGCCTTCAGTGCCTCCGCAAGCCGCGTTCCGAGAGAGAGGATCGCAACTTTCGTGCCTTCGCGGAGAATGCGCCCCTTGCCGATTTCGAGCGGGGTTCCGATGACAGGCATTTCGACGCCGATGCCTTCGCCCCGGGGATAACGGAGCGAGGACGGCCGGTCGTCGATGGCGACGGCGGTCGCCACCATGTGCCTCAACTCCGCCTCATCCGCCGCCGCCATGACGACGAAGCCGGGCAGGCAGGCGAGATAGGTCACGTCGAAGGAGCCCGCATGGGTCGGCCCGTCCGCGCCGACAAGCCCCGCACGATCGATGGCAAAGCGCACGGGCAGGCGCTGGATCGCAACGTCGTGCACCACCTGGTCATAAGCGCGCTGCAGGAAGGTCGAATAGATGGCGGTGAAGGGCTTGAATCCCTCGGCGGCGAGGCCTGCCGCAAAGGTCACGCCGTGCTGCTCGGCGATGCCGACATCGAAGGTGCGGGCGGGGAACCGCTCGCCAAAGAGATCGAGACCGGTGCCGGACGGCATCGCAGCCGTGATGGCGACAATCTTGTCCTCCTGCTCGGCGTGTGCGACCAGGCTTTCGGCGAAGACCTTGGTATAGCTTGGTGCGTTCGCCTTCGCCTTTGCCTGCGCGCCGGTGACGACATCGAATTTCGAGACGCCGTGATATTTGTCCTCGGCTTCCTCGGCGGGCGCGTAGCCCTTGCCCTTCTGCGTGACGACATGAACGAGGATCGGCCCCTCGCCGGCGTCCCGGACATTCTTCAGCACCGGGAGCAGATGATCGAGGTTATGCCCATCTATCGGGCCGACATAATAGAGGCCCAGTTCCTCAAAGAGCGTGCCGCCCATCGCCATGCCGCGCGCATATTCCTCGGCACGACGGGCGCTTTCCTCGAGACGCTTCGGCAGCAGCTTCGCGAGCTGCTTGCCGAGATGGCGCATGGAGCGATAGGTGCCGCCGGAAAGGAGGCGCGCGAGATAGGCGCTCATGGCGCCGACGGGCGGCGCGATCGACATGTCGTTGTCGTTCAGAATGATGATGAGGCGGCTGTCCATGGAGCCGGCATTGTTCATCGCCTCATAGGCCATGCCGGCGGACATCGCGCCATCGCCGATCACAGCGACGACGTTGTTGTTCCCGCCCTTGAGGTCGCGAGCGACGGCCATGCCGAGACCCGAAGAGATCGAGGTCGAGGAATGAGCGGCGCCGAACGGGTCGTATTCGCTTTCGGCGCGCCTGGTGAAGCCGGAAAGCCCACCGCCCTGGCGGAGCGTGCGAATGCGATCGCGGCGGCCGGTCAGAATCTTGTGCGGATAGGCCTGATGGCCGACATCCCAGATGATGCGGTCTTCCGGCGTGTTGAAGACATAGTGGAGCGCCACGGTAAGCTCGACCACGCCGAGGCCCGCACCAAGATGGCCGCCGGTCTGCGAGACGGCATCGATCACTTCGGCGCGCAACTCATCGGCAAGCTGCCTCAGCTCGCTTTCGGCGAGCGCGCGGAGATCCGCCGGAATTTTCACCCGGTCAAGCAATGGGGTAGCTGGATTGCTGCTCAACACTCACCTCGGCCGGCATGGGCCCGATATGGCCAGAAGCTGGCCCTTAAGCGGAGAACCCGGACAATGCGCACCAAGAGGCGCGCCGTCCATCGTCCTCAGTTGCGGCGCGTTATAACGAAATGCGCAGCCTGACGCAAAAGATCGGCTCTTTCATCAAACAAATCAAGGTGTTGGATCGCCTGGTCGGCAAGCATCCGGGCCTGGGCGCGGGCCCTTTCAGTCCCCAGAATCGAGACGAAGGTCGCCTTGCCTGCGGCGGCATCCTTTCCGGCTGACTTTCCGAGCGTCTCGGCATTGCCTTCGGCGTCGAGAAGGTCGTCGGTGATCTGGTAGGCCAGGCCCATGTCATGTGCATAAGCGTGAAGCGCGTGGTCCGCCTCCACCGATGCCCGGCCGAGCACAGCACCGGCCTCGCAGCAAAAGGCGATGAGAGCGCCCGTCTTCAGCTGCTGGAGGCGGGTGATGCCGCCCATGTCGAGCACCCGGCCTTCGCTTGCGAGGTCGATCATCTGGCCGCCGACCATGCCATGCGCGCCCGCCGCATGGGCAAGGCGTCGCACAAGCTCGATGCGGACGCGCGCCCGTTCATGCGTTTCCGGGCCGGCGAGGATGTCGAAGG
>JAGUWA010000224.1 GCA_020062605.1 Parvibaculum sp.
CCGCGATCGCCTGCCCACCCGCAACATGGGAGAGCCCCGCCCGCATCGCCGCACGCGACGCCAGCGCGCCCATGAAGCCGTCGACGCCGTAGACGAGTATCCGCGATTTCATTCCGGTCCCCGGATGTCAGCCAAAGCCCAGGGAGATCCCGCCAACAGGCTTCCGAACCCCTCTGCAATGCTTCATTGTTACGGAGAGGGAGGAATATTCGCAATGCGAAGCTCGGCCATTCCGCCGCGCAGCGTGCATTTGCGCGCGGTAGCGTTAATTTTTTGCCTGTTCGCCATTTCCGGCACGGCGCTTTTCGCCGCTTTGCCGGCCGATGCCCGCATGCGTGTCGAGACGGGGCGTGACCTGCGCGATGCCTGCGCCGTTCTCGTGGAGCATGCCCTCAATCCGGAACCGCCGACGCCGCGGCTCGCGCGTTATTGCCGGCAATATCTCGCGGGCTATTTCGAATCGCTGCGCGTGCTCCATGACAATCACGGCGGCAAGGGTGTCTACGGTCCGTCCGGCGACGATCCTTATGCCTGTCTCAATCTCGACGGACCGCGCAGCTTCGACCAGCTCGCAGCCCTGGTGGTGCGCACGAGCGAATGGCATCCCGAGCTTCTCGACGGCGAAGCCCACGCCCTCGTGCAGAAAGCATTCGCCGGCCGCCCGCCTTGCTGATATCGAGGATTGAAAAGCCGTCATTGCAAGTTACCGCAATACTCCCAATATGCGTCATGATCCGCCCACCTGGATTTCAAAGGAGGGCGGCTCATCCACGTCTTTGCAGCCATCATCGAGGAAAGACGCGGATGGCCCGGACAAACCGGGCCATGACGAATTTTTCTGTTTCATCCATCCTTCATGTAGCCCCCATGTCTTCAGCCATTGAAATTTCCGGCCTGTCGAAGGTCTATCCCGGCGGCTTCCAGGCCCTGAAGAATGTCGATCTCGACATCCGCAAGGGCGAGATATTCGCGCTGCTCGGACCGAACGGCGCAGGCAAGACGACGCTCATCAGCATCGTGTGCGGCATCGTCAATCCGAGCTCCGGCACGGTGCGCGCGGGTGGTCACGACATCATCCGCGATTTCCGCGCCGCGCGTTCGCTCATCGGCCTCGTGCCGCAGGAGCTGACCGTCGAGCATTTCGAAAGCGTCATCGACACGGTGAAGTTCAGCCGCGGCCTTTTCGGCAAGGGACCAAACCCGCAGCACATCGAGAAGGTCCTGCGCGACCTCTCCCTCTGGGACAAGCGCGACAACCGCGTGATGGAGCTTTCGGGCGGCATGAAGCGCCGCGTGATGATCGCGAAGGCGCTCTCCCACGAACCCGAGATCCTCTTTCTCGACGAGCCGACGGCGGGCGTCGATGTCGAGCTTCGCCGCGACATGTGGGAAATGGTGCGCGGCCTGCGCGCGAGCGGCGTCACCATCATCCTCACCACGCACTACATCGAGGAAGCTGAGGAGATGGCCGACCGCGTCGGCGTCATCAATCGCGGCGAGATCGTCGTCGTCGAGGAGAAGAACGAGCTGATGAAGAAGCTCGGCAAGAAGCAACTCGCGGTTCACCTGCAATCGCCGCTCGCGGCCGTGCCGGCGGCGCTTGGCAACCGCCCCC
Source organism: Parvibaculum sp. (assembly GCA_020062605.1). Lineage (GTDB taxonomy): Bacteria > Pseudomonadota > Alphaproteobacteria > Parvibaculales > Parvibaculaceae > Parvibaculum. Next base: position 1,616 of record JAGUWA010000224.1, read on the forward strand.
TCGAACTCGCCGACGAAGGCCACACGCTCGTCTACAGTTTCGATGCGCAAGCCGAGGAGTCCGGCATTCCCGAACTTCTGAGGAAACTCGGCGAACTCGGCATCGACTTCCGCGATCTCAGGACGCATGAGAGTTCGCTCGAGGAAATCTTCGTCAGCCTTGTGAGGGCCCGCGCATGACGCTCAATCTCCACGCCATTCGCGCGATCTATGTCTTCGAGATGGCGCGCACCTTCCGCACGCTGATGCAGAGCATCGCCTCGCCCGTCATCTCGACCTCGCTTTATTTCGTCGTCTTCGGCGCGGCCATCGGCTCGCGCATCCAGGAAGTCGACGGCATCTCCTACGGCGCCTTCATCATTCCGGGGCTCATCATGCTCTCGCTTCTCACCGAGAGCATTTCCAACGCCTCCTTCGGCATCTACATGCCGAAATATTCGGGCACCATCTTCGAAATCCTCTCCGCGCCCATTTCCGGCGTCGAAACCGTCATCGGCTATGTCGGCGCAGCGGCCACGAAGTCGCTCATCCTCGGCGTTCTCATCCTCATCACCGCGCGCTTCTTCGTCGATTACGAGATCCAGCATCCTTTCTGGATGGCCGCCTTCCTGCTCCTCACCGCGCTCACCTTCTCGATGTTCGGCTTCATTCTCGGCATCTGGGCCGACAGTTTCGAGCGTCTGCAGATCGTGCCCATGCTGATCGTCATGCCGCTCACCTTTCTCGGCGGCAGCTTCTATTCGATCGCCATGCTGCCGCCCTTCTGGCAGACGGTGACGCTCTTCAATCCGGTGGTCTATCTCGTCTCCGGCTTCCGCTGGAGTTTCTACGGCTCGTCCGATGTCGGCATCGAACTGAGTCTGCTGGCCATCTTCGGCTTCCTCATCCTCTGCTCCGCCGCCATCTGGTACATCTTCCGCACGGGGTACAGGCTGAAGGTGTGAGGGTGAGAAACATTTCGCGCTCCACCCCTTCTTCCCAAAACCGTCATTGCCGGGCTTGACCCGGCAATCCAGTAGCCGCGCGAGCGGCGTCACTCTTCGAAAGACTCCTCCGTCGGACGGCGTCCCCCTCCGTCCCTCACCCTGGATGCCCGGATCAAGTCCGGGCATGACGAATTGTTTTTGCCGTGCCTCACAAAGAATTCAGTGTCACTTTAGTCCCGGGGCCCATGGGCGCGCCGGCGCACGCATTCCTTGAAGCGAGGCACATGGATCCCTGTTTTCGCCGGGACGACATTTGTGAATTGAAGACAGGGAAAAAGAAAACGTCATGACCCGGACAAGCCGGGTCATGACGGTGAATTTTGGCGTTGGCGTATAAGTGTCAACATCTCCTTGACCGGACAGCGGCGGCTATATGCTGGTCATAACGCATCAGCCCGAACAGGAGATCGCCGCCTTACTTCTTCAGCGGCTCGACGGTGACGATGCGGAAGGTCTGCATTTCGCCGTCCTGCTCCTGCACCGAAAGATATTCACCCGCCTTGAACTCATGCCGGTCGAGCTTGAAGAAGGGCTCGTCGGCTTCGGGCGTCGATGCGTCGTAATCGATCGCCCAGCCCCGGCCGATATGGCGCAGCAGGCCCTTCTGGTCTCCCTCGCCCGCCCAGAAGCGGCGCACGGTGCATTCCTTGGCGTGCTCCTTCCAGGCCTGCGGGTCGAGCTTCATCTCGGCATCGAGCGGAAGCACCAGGTCGTAGCCATGAGCGGGCGAGCCGTTGGGGTGTTCCTCGTTGCGCGCGAGGGTCATGTGAACGTGATAGAGAGTCATTCAGTCTTCCGTTTCTTCAATAATGTGCCGGGCTTCAATGTGCCATGAGCACGGGGATCGTGGCGTGCGAGCGGACATGCTGCGTTGCACCGCCAATGATGAATTCGACGAGGCGGCTGTGACTGTAGCCGCCCATGACGAGAAGGTCCGTCTTCGCCTTTTCGGCGTTTTCGAGCAAGACTTCCCCTGCTGCGCGCCCCGCCGCGTCGACAAGATGGACGTCCGCGACGACGCCATGGAGTTCGAGATAGTCCGCCAGCGTCGATCCGGGAGCAGGGTCGAGCTCCTTGCCGCCGATGCAGAGGATCGTGACCTTCTTCGCCTTTTCGAGGAAGGGGATCGCCGCGGTGACGGCCCGGGCCGCTTCCGCACTCTCGTCCCAGCCGATGCAGACGGAGCCGCCGACGGGATCCCACGCTTTCTTCGGCGCGATGAGGACGGGGCGCCCGGCACTCATCATGGCCGCTTCGAGCGCCGTACCGCCGGCCACGCCGGTCGTACCCTCGCCGAAGACGACGAGGTCCGAGAGGCGGCTATGCGTGGCGACGACCTCGTCGCGACGGCCTGTGACATCGAGAAAGCGGACCGAGGGGAGCGTGGGCTCGCCGCCCTTCTGCGCGACGGCAACGCCCGCCTCCTTCGCGATCCTTTCAAGCGCCGCCTTCACGCGGCCGGATGCCTGATCCGCACCTTCGCGCGCTGCCTGCATCAGATCCTCAATCACCTGACCCGACACGCCGTCGCCGAGATAGGGCAGCGCTTCGGTGGGGTCGGGCCGGGCGAATAGACCGACAAGCTGCGCCCCGAAACCGCGCGCAACCGAGAGCGCCGTCGCGAGCACTTCGTCATCCTCCGGCCTTCCGGCAAGAGGCACGAGAATCTTACGAACGGACATGATCAATCTCCTTGGTTGTTTTCTTCAGACGCGAAGCGAGGCTCCCGCACTCGTTATCCTTCCGGCGCGAGCCTCGGCTCGCGCTCGCGGCCAAGCAGCAGAACGGGGCAGCCCGCGGCAGCGGACAATCGTCCCGCATCGTCGTCGTCGCCAAACCAGTCCGCATTGACTACAAGCAATCCGACACCTGCCTGCCGCGCGGCGGCGGCGATATCGGCCGGACCGAGCCCCCTGGCGGGCAAACGCATGAATGCGGCGCCGAAGCGCGCGGCAAGCGCCTCGGCAAAG
>JAGUWA010000229.1 GCA_020062605.1 Parvibaculum sp.
CGCTTGTCGCTGATGCGCGCGAGGAGCTGCTCCTTCGGCTCGCAGCACACGACCTGACCCTTGTCGATGATCGCGATCGTATCGCACAACGCTTCCGCTTCCTCGAGATAATGCGTTGTGAGGACGATGGTCGTGCCCCGCGCGTGAAGCCCCTTCACATAGTCCCAGAGCTGGCGCCTGAGTTCGATATCGACGCCTGCCGTCGGCTCGTCGAGGATAAGTACCGGCGGATTGTGAACCATGGCCTTGGCAACGAGGAGGCGCCGCCGCATGCCCCCTGAAAGCGTACGGGCATAGGCATCCGCCTTGTCGTCGAGGCCCATGGCTTTCAGGATCTCCATGGTGCGCCGCTCGCGCTTCGGTACGCCGTAGAGCCCGGCCTGCATCTCCATCACCTCGGCGGGCGTGAAGAAGGGGTCGATGTTGAGTTCCTGCGGCACAACGCCGATCGAAGCGCGCGCCTGGCGCGGATTGACGTCGATATCGAAGCCCCAGATCGAGGCGGACCCGGACGTCTTCAGCACCAGGCCTGCGAGAATGTTGATGAATGTCGATTTGCCCGCCCCGTTCGGCCCGAGCAGCGCGAAGATCGAGCCGCGCGGGATGGCAAGATCGATCCCCTTCAGCGCCTCCTTGGCCGGCTGGTTGCCGCTCGCCTTGTAGACCTTCCGCAAGGCCCGCGCTTCGATGGCGCAGGCCTGCGCGCTGCCGGGAGCCGGTTCGCCGGGCACGCGGGAAACATAGACGTTTTCGTCTTCGGACAGCGTATGGGCCATGGGCGGGCTCTTTTCGTTTGGGCGCGAGAAGTCGGAGGGTTCTTGCTCGGGCGCGGGACGCGCTATAGTGGCGGCCCGCGAGGCGCGGAGAAGGCAATATAGAAGACCCCCCATAGATAAGAAAGGCGAGGCGCGTGGCAAGCGGCAAGGCGCAAAAGAAGGAATCGGCGGCAAAACCCGCGGCGAAGGCCGGGAAACAGGAAACACCCGCGCGGCCCATCGGCAAGGGCGACCATCTCTTTCTGGTCGACGGCTCCGGTTATATTTTCCGCGCCTATCACGCGCTGCCGCCCTTGACGCGCAAGTCCGACGGGCTTCCCGTCGGCGCCGTCGCCGGCTTCTGCAACATGCTCTACAAGCTCATCGAGGACACGAAGGACGAGTTCGAGCCGACCCACCTCGCCGTCATCTTCGATGCCGCCGCCAAGACCTTCCGCAACGATATCTATCCCGCCTACAAGGCGAACCGCGTCGAACCGCCGGAGGATCTGGTGCCGCAATTCGCGCTGGTGCGCGACGCAACGCGCGCCTTCGGCGTTCCCTGCATCGAAAAGAAGGGCTTTGAGGCGGACGACCTCATCGCCACCTATGCCCGGCTTGCCGCCGAGGCGGGCGCGCGCGTCACCATCGTCTCCTCCGACAAGGATCTGATGCAGCTCGTGAACGATCGCGTCGACATGCTCGACACGATGAAGCTGAAAACGATCGCGCGCGAACAGGTGATCGAGAAATTCGGCGTGCCGCCGGAAAAGGTCGTGGAGGTTCAGGCGCTCGCGGGCGACAGCACGGACAATGTGCCGGGCGTCCCCGGTATCGGCATCAAGACGGCCGCGCAGCTCATCGAGGAATATGGGGATCTCGAAACGCTTCTGTCGCGTGCTTCGGAGATCAAACAGAACAAGCGTCGCGAGAACCTGATCGAATTCGCCGAACAGGCCCGCATTTCGCGAAGGCTTGTCGAACTCGACAATGACGTGCCCATCGAGGAGCCGCTGGAAACGATGGGCGTTCGCGATCCCGATCCCGAAACGCTGATCGGCTTCTTCAAGGACATGGAATTCAGCACGCTGACGCGCCGCGTCGGCGAGCGTTTCAACATAGACGTCGATGCGATCCAGGCGACCGGCGCACATCCGCCGGCGGACCCCGATGCCGCGGTCGAAGCGGCGGAGGCGGCACAGAAGCAAACCGTTTCCCGCACCGGGCGCGGCGGCACGCCGGGCGCTATGCCAAAGGGCATCGACGCCGATTTCGCCAAGGCAAACTACGTGGCGGTGACGGCGCTTCCCGATCTGGAGGAATGGATCGCGCGCGCATACGAGCAGGGCTTTCTCGCCGTCGACACCGAAACGGACAGTCTCTTCCCCATGCGGGCGCGGCTTGTCGGCGTTTCGATGGCGCTTGTGCCGGGTGAGGCCTGCTACATACCGTTGCAGCATGGCGCGGGTGGTGGGCTCGATTTCGGCGACGCGGAAGGCCAGCCGCAGATCCCGCTCGGCGATGCGCTGAAGGCGCTGAAGCCACTCCTCGAGGACAAATCCATCCTCAAGATCGGCCAGAACCTCAAATTCGACATGATCGTCTTCCGCCAGCACGGCATCGAGCTTCGCGGGCTCGACGACACCATGCTCATGTCCTATGCGCTCGATGCGGGCGTTCACGGCCACGGCATGGACGAACTTTCCGAGCTTCATCTCGGCCACAAGCCGATTGCCTTCGCGGAAGTTGCCGGCAAGGGCAAGGCGCAGATCACCTTCGACCAGGTGCCGGTCGACCGCGCCACGGCCTATGCGGCGGAAGATGCCGACGTCACGCTCCGCCTCTGGCACATATTGAAGCCGCGTCTCGTCGCGGAGCGGCGCGTCGGCGTCTACGAGATGCTGGAGCGTCCGCTCGTCGCCGTGTTGGTCGAAATGGAACGTGCGGGCGTGAAGGTCGACAAGGCGGTGCTCGCGCGCCTCTCTTCCGGCTTCGCGCAGAAGATGGCCGAGTACGAGGAGGAGATCTACGAGCTCGCGGGCGAACGCTTCAACATCGGCTCGCCCAAGCAGCTCGGCGAAATCCTCTTCGACAGGCAGGGTCTCGAAGGCGGCCGCAAGACGAAGACGGGCGCCTGGTCGACCGATGCCGACACGCTCGAAATGCTGGCCGCGCAGGGCCACGAGCTGCCGAAGCGCGTGCTCGACTGGCGCGGCCTGTCGAAGCTCAAGAGCACCTACACCGATGCACTCCCCGAATACATCAATCCGGAAACGGGCCGCGTCCACACCTCCTATTCCCTCGCCGCGACATCGACGGGCCGCCTCGCTTCCACCGAGCCCAACCTTCAGAACATCCCCGTCCGCACCGAGGACGGCCGCAAGATCAGAACGGCCTTCATCGCCGAAAAGGGCAACCTCCTCATTTCGGCCGATTACAGCCAGATCGAGCTCCGGCTCCTCGCGCATATCGCGGATATCGAGGCGCTGAAGAAGGCCTTCGCCGAAGGGCTCGACATTCACGCGATGACGGCCTCGGAAATGTTCAACACGCCCATCGAAGGCATGGACCCGAGCGTTCGCCGCCGCGCCAAGGCGATCAATTTCGGCATCATCTACGGCATCTCCGCCTTCGGTCTCGCGAACCAGCTCGGCATCTCGCGCGGCGAGGCGGGCGAATATATCGAGCGCTATTTCAAGCGCTTCCCCGGCATCCGCGCCTACATGGACGATACGAAGGACTTTGCTCACAAGAACGGCTATGTGGAGACGATCTTCGGCCGCCGCATCCACCTGCCTGCGATCAACTCGAAGAACCCGGCCGAAAAGAGTTTCATGGAACGCGCCGCCATCAACGCGCCGATCCAGGGCTCGGCGGCAGACATCATCCGCCGCGCCATGATCCGCATGCCCCGCGCTCTCCAGGATGCGAAACTGACGGCGCGCATGCTCCTGCAGGTGCATGACGAACTGATTTTCGAAGTGCCCGAAAAGGAAGCGGCGAAAACCTGCGAGACCGTCTCGGGCGTCATGTCCTCGGCGGCCGCACCCGCGGTCACGCTCACTGTACCGCTCGACGTCGATGCGCGCGCCGCAAAGAACTGGGACGAAGCGCACTAGGGGAAGGAAGTCGGGGCATGGAGGGGGAAGAAGAACGGAAGAAGAGCTGGGAAAACGCGCTGGCGGATGCGGTTCCGGTGAGCCCGTTTCTTACGGGCTCCATCATTGCCGTCTTGTTCTTCGCAAGCTATCTCCTCACCGCCTTTCTCTCCGGCGGAAAAATCGTCGTTATGCGCGGCGACGATGTATCGCTCTCCCGCGACGCCTGGGCGGCGCTGGCGTTGGCGCTCTTCTGGTTCGCGATTATCGGTATTGGCCGCTACACCGCGATCGCCAATCTGCGCGATGCGCGCTCGCTGGCGGACGTCGTACCGCGCATCACGCCGGAGAAGGTCGACCACCACTCGCGCGGTGTCACGCCGCGTGAGCTCGCACATTCCAAATTGGCCGGCCTCGCAGGTTTTTTCCTGGGCGGCGTCCTTTATACGGTCGCCGTGCTTGGCGCCTCGCGGCAGGGCTGGACGGCATTCGAAAATCCGGTCGATGTCTGGATGATGCTCATGGTGTCTCTGCTCGGCATGCAGCTTCTGCGGCGCGTCTATTTTCTGCGCGGCGATACAGGCCTCTTTGCCGATGCCTTGAAAGGCCTCGACCCGGATCTGTCGGATATTTCGCGGCTCTATGCCTTCGGTCGCGTCGCGCTTCGTGGCGCGCTGCCCTGGTTCGTCGTCAGCGTCGTCAACATCGCGCTGGAATCGCTGATTTCCTGACCTCTGCCTCGCGGCATTGCCCCGAAACGGGCGCGGCCCCATATGTTGAGGAACGTTACGGAGCTTCAGCCGTTCCTTTCCTCTATATGGGAGGTAGAAGTCGTGCCCCAGAGCAAGAACCAAAGCGGAGAAAAGCAGGCCCGCCGCGACGACAAGGTGACGGAAGCCGAAAAGGAATCCTTCCCGTCCAGCGATCCGCCTGCCTGGACGAGCGGCCAGGCTTCGCCGGAAGCGGATGCAAAACGCGCCGAGCGCAAGGCCGTCGAAGCCGCGAAGAAACGCGCCGCCGAAGAGGAATGCATCGACGAAACGCTCGATGAAAGCTATCCCGCCTCCGATCCGCCCTCCTGGACCGATACCCATGCAGGCGACAGCCACAACCGGGGCGGCAAGAAGAAATAGCGTCGCCACGGCGGCGGCAGACAAAGGCCCGGAAGTTTTCTTTCGGGCCTTTTGCCGTCAGGCGGCGAGGGTCAGCTCAATCTTCCGCCGCTGGCGCTTCGCGGCATGAAGTTCGCCCATCCGCTCGGTGTGCCGCACGAGGTTGTCGTGGCCGAGCGCCGCCTCTTTCAGCGGGCTTGCCAGATCCGGCCCTATGATGTTGACGAGGCACGCGAAAACCGAGACATCGGCAAGCGTCGGCTTGTCGCCGAAAAAGAAGTCCTTCTCGCCGAGCAGAATCGAGAGCGCCGAAAGGTCTCTCGCGCCGAGATCGTAGATTTCCTCGGGGCTGTGTCGCTCGACGCCTTGCGCATGCAGCGCCGCGCGCACGCTCTTTCTTGCACCGCTTGGCACGATGACTGAAAGCGGAAAGCGCATGCCGCCAAACAGCGCCCGCCTCACGACCGGCCAGTTCGCGTCGTCGATCCAGCGGCTATAGGCGAGCACCCAGGAGAGCCGTTCCTCCACCAGGCGCTGGATCATGTGCGATTGCGCCTTCTCCGTCTCGTCGAGCCCGCGGTCGAGATCGACGCCGAGCTTTTCCTTCAGGCGATAGAGGATCAGCGTCGAATCGCCGATCCTCTCCCCCTCCATTTCGATGAAGGGGAGTTTCCCCTTGGGTCCGTTCGAAGGGTCCATCTCGTACCAGACCTCGTGCTGCACGCCCGCCAGGCGCAGTGCCGTTTCGAGTTTCGCGCAGAACTGGCTCGGATTGGGCGTGCCTTTCAGGCTCGCGGGAAAAGTATGAAGGCGGATCATGGCAGCTCTCCCTTATTGATCGTTTTCCCTTATACTGACATGCTACTGACAACGTACCGTCAGCAGTGTCAGGGGCTTGCCCCCGCAAACCCGGGAGAGCCCGATGCGCCGCGCCAATCGCCTCTTCGACATCGTCGAATATCTTCGCCGCGCCAAGCGCGTCGTCACCGCCCAGGAGCTTGCCGCCCGGCTCGAAGTTTCCGTCCGCACCATCTATCGCGACATCGCCGATCTGCAGGCGAGCCGCGTGCCCGTCGAAGGCGAGGCGGGCCTCGGCTACATGATGCGCTCCGGCTACGAGCTGCCGCCCCTCATGTTCACCGAAGACGAGATCGAGGCGCTGGTCTTCGGCGCGCGCATGGTCCGCGCCTGGGGTGATGCCGCCTTCACCGGCGCGGCCGACGCCGCCGTCTCGAAGATCAGGGCGGTGCTGCCTGACAGACTCGGCCGC
>JAGUWA010000338.1 GCA_020062605.1 Parvibaculum sp.
CTCTTCCGATCTCATGCGCCCGCGACATCCGCCTTCACGCGCGTGACGGCGGGCATCGCCTATATGCGGCGCACGCCCATCGTGCTCGGCGCGATCTCGCTCGACCTCTTCGCGGTGCTGCTCGGCGGCGCCGTCGCGCTGCTGCCGATCTATGCGCGCGACATATTGCATGTGGGACCGGAGGGCCTCGGCCTCATGCGCTCCGCGCCCGCCATCGGCGCCATCGTCATCAACCTGCTGATCATCTGGCGGCCAATCCGGAAACGCACGGGCCACATCATGTTCGCCTGCGTCGCGCTCTTCGGTGTGGCGACGATTGTCTTCGGCCTGTCGGAAAACTTCTGGTTGACGCTCGTCGCGCTCGCCGTGATGGGCGGCGCCGACATGGTGAGCGTCAACATCCGCTCGACGCTGATCCCGCTCGCGACGCCGCAACAGATGCTTGGCCGCGTGACGGCGGTGGAGATGCTCTTCATCGGTGCGTCGAACGAGCTGGGCGAATTCGAATCCGGTGTGACGGCGGCGTGGTTCGGCACGGTGCCGGCTGTCGTCATCGGCGGCATCGGCACGCTCGGCGTCGTCGGGATATGGATGTGGCTCTTCCCGGACCTGCGGAAGGTCGACAAGCTCGAAGACGTGAAACCGCAGAGCTAAAAGAGCCTTATTTCAATAGCACTTTTGCGTCATTGCGAGGAGGCAAAGCCGACGAAGCAATCCAGGAGCGGCTGGCGCGGAGAGAGCGGCCCCTGGATTGCTTCGCTCCTTTCAGTCGCTCGCAATGACGTGGTGGGATTAAGCCACCTGCCCCGCGACGATGGCAACGAAGACGATGAGGCCGAAGTCGCGATTGGAGCGGAAGAGGCGGAGGCAGCGTACGGGATCGCCGATGTCGAGCGTGACGATCTGCCAGACGAGAAGCGCGGCGGCGAGCGCCACGACCGGATAGAAGAAGAAGCCGAGACCGGCGATGGCACCGGCAGCGAGCAGCGCGGCGATCATCAAGCCGTAGAAAATCCAGAGCCATTTCGCCGTCTTTGCGCCGAGCTTCAGCGCCGACGATTTCACGCCGATCAAGGCATCGTCTTCCTTGTCCTGATGCGCGTAGATCGTGTCGTAGCCGACGGTCCAGGCCACGGCGCCGAGATAGAGAAGAATGGGCGCGAGCGAGAGTTCGCCGCGAACGGCCGCCCATCCCATCAGCGCACCCCAGTTGAAGGCGAGGCCGAGTACGAGCTGCGGCCAGTTCGTGACGCGCTTCATGAAGGGATAGATCGCGACGAGAATGAGCGACGAGAAGCCGAGCGCGATTGCAAATGTGTTGAAGGTGAGCAGCACGAGAAGACCGATGAGGCATTGAAGCGCAAGGAAGGCCCAAGCCTGTTTGACGCTGACGGCGCCTGACGGAATGGGACGAAGCCTTGTGCGCGCGACGGCGGCATCGATATCGCGGTCGACAATGTCGTTCCATGTGCAGCCAGCGCCGCGCATCGCGACAGAGCCGATGAAGAAAAGGAAAAGGAGAACGAGCGACGGCCAGCCCTCGCTTGCAAGCGCGACGGACCACCAGCAGGGCAGCAGCAGCAGCCACCAGCCGATGGGCCGGTCGAGGCGTGCGAGCCGCGCATAGGGACGGAGCGAAGCGGGCGCGTGAGTGTCCACCCAGTTCTCGGGCGGCGCATCGGCGACGCGGTCTTCGGCTCTCTCTTCCATGGCGGCCCGGAATGCAGTGTACGGACGATCCGGCCTTTCCGGGGCCGGATTCACAGGCGCGAGACTAGCCCCTCGGGAGGCATTTTGCACCTGCGAGAAGGCGGGCCGGACCGGGGATAAAGCGCGGCGAATCGGCTATACTGTCACACGAATGTCATCGAAACGTCATGAAAGCCGTCAGGGCGCGATTTCGAGGGGCGAGGCCGGGATATCACCGGCGAGAAGGGCCGGGAGATGCTGCACCAGCGAAGTCGGGAAGATGGTTTCGGTGGTGGACCGAAGTTCGTCGAGCGTCCACCACTTCATGTCCTGGATGACTTCGCGCTCGAGAGCGGTCCACCCGCTCCGGTTGAGGTCGGTTGCATCGGTGCGCGCGAGGATGAAACTTTCCTGCAGAAGCCGGCTTTTGCCATGAACGCAAAGCACACGCTCAGTCGTCCAGACCACCGGACCGAATTCGGCGCCGGCAAGGCCCGTCTCTTCCAGAAGCTCCCGCCTTGCCGCTGTGGCAATATCCTCTCCTGGCTCCATCTCGCCGCCAATGGTCACCCAATAGGCCTGCGGCAGTACCTTGCCCGCCATGTCGGAGACATTCGGATCGTGCATGCGGATGAGGAGGAGGCGGTCTTGCCTGTCGAGCAGGAGGACGCGGGCTGTCTTGCGAAGGTGCATGGGACGGACTCGACCGGCTGTGAGCTTTCGCCAATCAAACAGAGAATGTCATTCCGGCGAAAGCCGGAATCCATCTGACGCGGCGGCCAGGCGAGGGGCCCATGGGCCGGCTTTCGCCGGGGTGACAATTTTGTTTTTGGCATCGCCCTTAGGCGTCATTGCGAGGAGGCGTCGCCGACGAAGCAATCCAGGAGCGGCAAATGCGGAGCAAGCGGCTCTGGATTGCCGCGTCGCGGCTGCGCCGCTCCTCGCAATGACGGAAGAAAGAAAAGCGGTAATACTCCGCCCATGAAGAATCGCGAAGACGACGACACGGAGGACAACCCCCGCTGCGCGAGCGGCAGGGCGCGGCTTTATATAGAGGAGAGCTTGAGCGCGGGCGCGAGCCTGACGCTTGAAAAGGAGCAGTCGCACTATCTCGTGACAGTGCTGCGCATGGGGGAGGGCGAGGCCGTGCTGCTCTTCAACGGCCGCGACGGCGAATGGGCGGCGCGGATCGCGGAGGCGCACAAGAAGAACTGCGTGCTGGAACTGACGGCGCAGACGCGCGCGCAGGAACCGCTGCCCGACATCTGGCTTCTCTTCGCGCCGGTGAAGCGCGCGCGGCTCGATTTCATCGCCCAGAAGGCGACGGAAATGGGCGCCGCCGTGATCCAGCCCGTCTTCACGGAGCGGACCGTGGTGACGCGCCTCAAGGACGAACGGCTGCAGGCGAATGCGGTGGAAGCGGCCGAACAATGCGGCCTCGTTGCCGTGCCGGAAGTGCGCGAGGCGGAGAAGCTGGGCGCCCTGCTCGCGAAATGGGACGAGATCGCGCCGGGACGGCGGATACTCTTCTGCGACGAGAACGAGGGACCGGGGGCGACGCGCGCCGCGCTCGAAAAGCTCGCGGCCGACGGAGCGAAAGGGTCGCCGCTTGCCGTGCTGGTCGGGCCCGAAGGCGGCTTCTCGCCGGGCGAGCGCGAAATGCTCCGTGGACGGAGCGATACGCTGGCGATTTCGCTCGGCCCGCGCATCATGCGCGCGGACACGGCGGCGATTGCGGCGCTCGCCGTGGCGGGGCTGATGCTGGGGGATTGGTGAGACAATGTTGTCTATCCACCCTCCCCTTGGGGAAGGTCGAAATTCGCGAGCCCTGGCGGAGCGAATTTCGGGGAGGGGTAAGCGAGGGAAACGGAAGGCGAGTCATCCGCCGATAGCGGAGTACCCCTCCCCGAAAAAATTTCGCCCCGCTCAATTTTTCGACCCTCCCACAGGAGGAGGGTGATCGGGATGGCAAGCGCGGGCCGGCGGTTCACCTCCCCAAACTTGAATCGCTCCAAACTTGCGGCCCGTTTCCCGCACTTCTTTGTTACTTCCTGAACCGACATTGGCGCTTGTCAGGTTCCGCTCCCGCTCCTACATCTTTGCGCAGTGAGGACCGACCCGGGGGCAGGGGCTGCCGACCCGCAACGAAAAGGTCCGTTCAGGAAAAGGGGCTCGCATGAGCATTCTCGTTGCCGGGCCCGAGCCCATCACCGACCGCCGCGATCTCGTGGCCGCACTCGAACGCGGAAACAAGCCGCGCGACGAATGGCGCATCGGCACCGAGCACGAGAAGTTTCCCTTCTGCATCAACAATCTGACGCCGATCCCCTATGGCGGCGATCACGGCATCCGCGCGATGCTGGAGGGCCTGACGCGTTTCGGCTGGCGGCCGATCTATGAGGGCGAGAACATCATCGGCCTCGAAAGCGAGGGCGCGGGCAACATCTCGCTGGAGCCCGGCGGGCAATTCGAGTTGTCGGGCGCGCCCCTGGAAACGCTGCACCAGACCTGCGCCGAGCTTCACGACCATCTGGCGCAGGTGAAGGAAGTGGGCGGCGAGCACGGCATCGGTTTTCTGGGGCTCGGTTTCACGCCGAACTGGCGCCGCGACGAAATTCCCGTCATGCCCAAGGGCCGCTACAAGATCATGACGGAATACATGAAGAAGGTCGGGACCATGGGCCTCGACATGATGTACCGCTCCTGCACCGTGCAGGTGAACCTCGACTTCTCGTCGGAAGCCGACATGGTGAAGAAGCTGCGCGTGGGCATTGCGCTGCAGCCCGTCGCAACCGCGATCTTCGCCAATTCTCCGTTCACGGAGGGAAAGCCGAACGGCTATCTTTCCTACCGCAGCCATGTCTGGACCGATACGGACAACCAGCGCTCCGGCATGGTGCCCTTCGTCTTCGAGGAGGGTTTCGGCTTCGAACGCTGGGTGGACTACGCGCTCGATGTGCCGATGTATTTCGTCTATCGCGACGGCAAATATATCGATGCGACGGGGCAGAGCTTCCGCGACTTCCTCGAAGGCCGTCTGCCCGCGCTGCCGGGCGAAGTGCCGACGCAGGGCGACTGGAACAATCACCTGACGACGCTTTTCCCCGAGGCGCGCATCAAGAACTACATGGAAATGCGCGGCGCCGATGGCGGCCCCTGGGCGCGCATCTGCGCGCTGCCGGCCTTCTGGGTCGGCCTCATGTACGACCAGTCGTCGCTCGACGCAGCTTACGACCTCGTGAAGGACTGGACGGCGGAAGAGC
>JAGUWA010000138.1 GCA_020062605.1 Parvibaculum sp.
AGCGCGGCGCGGGCGAGAATGAGCTGCGCGTTGAGTTCGGAAAGCTGCTGCTCGGAGACAGTGACACCCGACGATTCCTCGAGCCCATGCTCGGAGCGATAGATCGCCACGGCGCGCTCGGCATCGGTCACCTGCGTCCGCAATTCGCCCAGGCGTTCCGACAGCCAGGCATTGGCCGTCCGCGTCGCATCGAACTTCGCCTCGAGCTGATCGAGGACATAGGCGTCGGCAATCGCGTTCGCGATGCGGGCCGCCTTTGCCGGGTCCTCGGAGGTGAAGGAGATGGAGATGACGAAGGTGGTGGTCCGGCGCGCGACCTCGGTCCGCGCAAGAACCGCGTCGACGACGCTCTCCGTCTGCCGGTCGGCGATCTCGGCCTCACTGGCGGGCCCCTCCATATTGGACGAAGAAAGGGCGGCCATGCCGCGCTTGAGGAGCCAGACCGGCGACACCCAGCGCAGCGGCGAGGGTTCGCGCAGGGCGCTGTTGAGTTCGGGGTCGCCGACGAGCGCGAGTTTTTCAACAACGCGGCGGGCGAGATCGCGCGAGCGCAATATCTCGACCTCGCTGTCGACCGCCGCCGAATCCGGCGACAGGCCCGACATCACGGCTTCCATGTCGACGACCTGCATCTTCTGCCGGTCGAGCAGGACAAGCGTCTCGCCGGTATAAAGCGGCGTCATCTGTGAAACGGCAAGCGCCACAAGCGCCGTAAGCACGACGGTGATACCGGCGATGACCCCCGCACGCTTCCTCAGCGTGCGAAGAATGCCGAGCAGATCGAACTCCATGAAGGAATCGTCGGGGGCCTCGACCGATCCGTAAGCACTTCCCCTGGCCGCTGGCGCTGCCGAGCCTTTGACCGGTGCATTCATCGTCTGAAACCTCGCCGCACTGCCTGTTGCGCCTCATTATACACGAACGCAGGCTCTCCCGCCGCCGCCAGCCGGCAAATTTGCTTCATGGCTGACGCAATAAAAGAGGGCAGGCCATGACGTTTGCCCGGCCTGCCCTCCCGTTAACTCTGTTGCCGCAAACCGTCCAGCTCAGAGCTTGCCGGTAAGCGTAATCGCCACGACGTTGCGCGTGTAGTCCGCGGCCGCGACGTTGGAGTCGCGATCCTCGAACGTGTAACGGAGCCCGACGTCGAAATTGCGGTTGAGGAGATAGAGCAGACCGGCATGGGCGCCGAGCAGATCGTCCTCGCGCGGGCTGGACCCGAAGTCGTTATTGCCGTAGGACGCCCCGCCGCTGAGGATGAGGTTGCGCATCAGCTCGTGATCAATATCGACGCCGAAGCTCTGCCTGTCATAGCCCGACGCGCCGCCGACCGTGGTTTCCTGAACGCTCTGATCCGCGGTGAAGATCACCGTGGTCAGGGGCGTCACGAACCAGTCGACATTCGCACCATAGGCGAGACCGTCTGTATCGCCGAAGGCGGCCGCGTCGTAGTCGCGCTCCTGGTAACCGATATAGGCGCCGCCCTGGGCGAGATTGGTCAGGCGGAATTCCGAGCCGACCACAACCTGCCGTCCGTCGGAATCGCGCGTCACGGCGGGAGGCGGAGGCTGTAGATCGTATTCGCGCTGGTCGAGCTGACCTTCGACATAGATATTCGTATCGGGCGAGATGTTATAGGCGAGACGGACGCGCTCGATGAACTCCTCGCGGTCGCGGAAGTCCTGATCGATCGGAACGCCGCCCGCCGTCGCACTGTCGTCGTAATCGTAGTTGAGGTACTCGCCGCCGACCGTCGCCGTCATTCGGGCGAAGTTCTGGGAGAGCGCCGCGGCGCCCGTGAAGAGCGTGTACTCGATGGGCTCGTTCGCGGCCGCGGGCGAACTCGGATCGCCGCGATCCTCGTAGCGCTGCGCATAGGACAGCGAGCCGGAGAGCGCCGTCATCGAGGTGACGTCCAGCGTGCCGCCCGCGCCGATATTCCAGTTGAAGCGGTCTTCGTCGCTGTTGTCGGCGTAGAAATCCTGCGAGAGGCCCGCGTTCAGATTGAGCGCGTGGCGGCTCCAGGTCGAGTTGACCGCAACACCCGCCGCAAGCGTGGTGACGAAGTCGTCGGTCTCGTTGGTCGGCGTGGCGTAGATGTTGTCGTCATACGACTCGGTCACGGAAGCCGTCGGATAAACCATGAAGCCACCGGCCCGGATGCCCGCCGCATCGTAGCCCGGCCGCGCCCTTTCCATGACGGACTGGCCACGCACGTCGGTCAGATCAGTTCCTGCTTCGCCTGCCTGCTGCGCATAGGCGCCACAGGCCGAAGCCGCCAAAATCCCCGCCGCTGCCAGGGACACGAGGCGAATGCCGCCATAAGTCATTGAATGCTCTCCGCTTTTCCATGTCAGCCCCCCGGCGCCCCGCCATCCCGCTCACTCATGGCAGAACGATTGCACCGGCAGTGCACTTCTTACGTCGCGCTGGCGGGCTCTTCCGGCGTCTCGTCTTCGTCGCCAGCAACCTCGCCGCCACCGCCGCCGGCATTCTGTTCGATCGACGCCGTCTTGTCGGTCGTGCCCGCGGAAACCGCCGCCGCCAGCGTTTCGTCATCCGACGCCGCCACCAGAGCCTGCATATTTGTCGCAGCGGTGGGATCGGTGAGCGCGATCACGGCAATCGCGGCCCCAAGGCCCCTGCCCAGCGCAATCTTGAGATCGCTATCGGCGGGAAGTCCCGCGGCAACGGCGATGACCGCCTGCGCCGCAAGCTCCGGATCTTCCGAATTCGTTACATATTCCTCGATCGCCGCTTCGAGCCCGTCCGGGTCATCTGCGTACTGGGTCAGCAGCGCCTCGACATCGGCCTGGGCTCCCGCGATATCCTGGGCCCCGGCCGCAGACGGATTGAAAGCGATTGCCGCGAAGGCAAGCGCCACCGCAAATGCAACCGACGTATATACGGATTTCAGCATGACAAAACCTCCTCGGATCGCAGGAGCTCACATCCGTTGGAGGACTGGAGGCTCCCGCAAGACTGCGCAAATACATGACTAGCGATCACCCCCGCCCGCTAACCATTGCACGTTAACTGGGCATTACCACAAGTATGGCGCGAGTCCGATGCGCAAGCCGACGCAGGCATGGATTTTTGGCCATTTGAGGTTGTTTTTCCACTTGGCAGTGGCCGAAATGCCTCGCCTTAAAAAGTTAAAATTCGCATACGGAGTAAGGTCTTGCGGTTAATGACCCGGTTCGGGACAACCTGCCCCCAAGGTCAGAGCCCCGGATCAGAAGAAGCGCTCGGGCACCCGCAGAACGTCGCCCGGCAGCACCTTGACCGCCTGGCTGGCGGGATACTCGACTTCGTCGCCCTCGCCGCGGGTGATGTAGACCTTGCCCTGGTTGGCCCGGTAGGTGTAACCACCCGCCACCGCAACGGCGTTGAGCACCGTCATGCCGCTGGTATAGGGATACTGCCCCGGCTCCGAGACCTCGCCATAGATGTAGAAGGGGCGGTAATTCATCACCTCCACGCTGACACGCGGGTTGGTGAGATAACCGTCCTGAAGCTTTGCCTCGACCGCGTCCTCGAAAGCGCTGAGCGTGAGTCCGTTGGCCCGCACCTGCCCGATGAGCGGCAGCGCCACGACGCCGGAACCGCCGACGTCGAACTCGCCAGAAAGGTCGGGTTCTCCGAAAACGATCACCCTGAGCCGGTCGCCCGAGCCGAGTTCATAATCGATGTCGGCATCGGGCGGCATGGTGGCATCCGCCGGCTCGGACGCCGCCTGTTGAGCCGCGGGCGCCGGCGCATTGGCGCGCGGCCCGTCGCAGGCCGCCACCGCAATGACCGCGAACATGACAAAAACAGCTGCCGCCTTGCGCCGCAGAGAGTTCAAAGCCCTTCGCCCGCAGAAATCCTCGAAGCCGTCCCCACCGGTTTCCGCCGCAGAATGGTTCATCGAATAGCCCTCTTTCTGGTCCGCGCGCCGCCGGAACCCCAAGTCCCGGGGGAGAGGCATCGCAGACAAATTCAATATGCTCCGCCCTTCGGGGCGAAGCGGTCTCCGCGTCCGTTTTCTACCACCAACGCGAGCGGAGAAAGAGGTGAAACGCAGAAAACGGCGAAAATCCGGCCCGCTGGTTAACCCGTCGCCGCAAGCGGCACCTCCGCATCGCATGTCTGCACGAAGCGGTGCGACGTGCCCTCCAGCACGACAGCCGTAAGAACCCCCGTCATATAGGCGCCAGTATCCACACCGATCCTGTTCGGTTTGATGACGGCTTCCTCGCGTGGCGTATGACCGTGCACGACAATCTTCCCGAAACTCCTGTCGGAATCGAGAAAGCCCTCGCGAATCCAGAGGAGATCTTCCTCGATCTGACGATGGAGCGGCACGCCCGGCCGCACCCCCGCATGAGCAAAGAAATAGCCCCCGAACGCGGCGAAAAGTTCCAGCGATTTCAGGAAGTTGAGGTGAGACGCAGGCAGCACATCGATGAACCGCTCGCGCGCCCGTTCGAAGGCGGCCGGATCGTCCGTGCGCGTCAGTTCGGTGATGCCGTAGGAATGGAGCGTTTCGAGCCCGCCATAATATTTCCAGGTCTTGCCGAAGGCGGCGTCCTCCAGGAACTGGAGCATGGCCTGCTCATGGTTTCCCTTCAGGAAAACATATTCGAAGCCCGGAAGCCGCGCGCCCGTCAAGCGGTCGAGCACGGCTTTCGACTGGAGCCCCCGGTCGACATAATCTCCAAGGAAAATCAAAAGGTTACGCTGAGCCGGGCGAGAGCGGGCATCGGCTTCGATCTGGCCGAGCAGACGCGCAAGCAGATCGTCGCGGCCATGAATGTCGCCGACGGCATAAATCCGCATGCCTTCGGGTACGGACGCGGGCTCTCCGCCCTGAAACGCACCCTTGAGCCGGTTGAGCAGTCCGCCGATCACGCGTTCCTTCCGGGCATGTCGCGCATGCCGCTCCGTCAGTCAGCCCCGGTGACTGAGGTTAGCCGATTTCGATGTACAAACAAGGAGATACCCCGCCGCCGGGGCTGGATTCCCGGCAACGGGGATGTTTCGCCGCACCCCTCCGCCGGTGTTCCGCCGCAGCGCCCGGAAAGTGCGACTCATATAGAGTAGCGGGCCAATTGGGATATAAAGGGCCAAATCACTTCGGCCCGGCCCGGCAAGAGCAGCGGGCCGGCAAAGATGCGCCCACAGGAGCGACGCTTGTCCCGTTCGACGACCAAACCGACGGCCGAAACCGGCCACCTCGCCTCCGCCAGCCGGACGCTATCGCTGGAAATCGAGGGCCTGAAGGCGCTGCTGGCCTCGCTGGACGGGCCCTTTATCGAGGCTGTCGAAACGCTTGGCCGCGCGGAAGGCCGCATCGTCGTGACGGGCATGGGCAAATCCGGCCATGTCGCGCGGAAGATCGCGGCGACGCTCGCCTCGACCGGCTCTCCCTCGCAATATGTCCATCCCGGCGAGGCAAGCCATGGCGATCTCGGCATGATCACCGCGAGCGACGTGGTCCTCGCGCTCTCCTGGTCGGGCGAGACAGCGGAACTGTCGAGCATCATCTCTCATGCGAAACGCTTTGCGATCCCGCTCATCGCCATGACGGCGGAGGCGGAGAGTGCGCTCGGCCGCGCGGGCGATGTGGCGCTCATCCTGCCGCGCGCTGAGGAAGCCTGCCCCAACAAGCTCGCCCCCACGACCTCGACCACCATGCAGCTTGCGCTGGGCGACGCGCTTGCGATCGCGCTGCTGGAGAAGAAGGGCTTTTCGGCCAGGGACTTCAAGGTCTTCCACCCGGGCGGCAAGCTCGGCGCGATGCTCGCCCATGTCCGCGAGATCATGCATGTGGGGGACGAGCTGCCGCTGACCGGACCCGAGACGCCGATGTCGGAGGTGCTGCTCCTCATGTCGCAAAAGAGCCTTGGCTGCGCGGGCATCGTCGACGGAGCGGGCAAGCTCACCGGCATGATCACCGATGGCGACATCCGCCGTCACTCCTCGGGCGACCTCCTGTCGCGCAAGGCAGGCGAGGTGATGAACCCGTCGCCGAAAACGGTGGGCCCCGACATGCTCGCCTCCGAGGCCGTGAAGCTCCTCAACGAGAAGAAGATCACCAGCCTCTTCGTCGTCGAGGGCGGCAGGCCCGTCGGCGTCGTCCATATCCACGATTTCCTGAAAGCGGGCGTGGTCTAGGCGAGCGATCCCGAAGGTTACCTCAGCCGGCCGGACAGAACGCGCGGCCGCGCTCTTTCGTGTACCATGCGCAAAACGAAGGGGAGACCGATGTTCGGAAATCAGATCAGACTGTTCCGCCTTGCAGGCTTCGACGTGATGCTCGACCTGAGCTGGGTCTTCATCGCGCTGCTCGTCTCATGGACGCTCGCAACCGGTTACTTCCCAGAGATATATCCCGGCCTCGAGCCGCTTACCTACTGGTCGATGGGGATCGTGGGCGCGGCCGGGCTCTTCCTCTCGATCATCCTGCACGAACTCTCGCACTCTCTCGTTGCCCGGCGTTTCGACATTCCGATCACCGGCATAACGCTCTTCATCTTCGGCGGCGTCGCGCATATGGCCAAGGAGCCGCCGACGGCGCGCTCCGAATTCCTGATGGCGATCGCGGGACCGATCGCAAGCCTCGTCCTGTCGGGGGTCTTCTATCTCATGGCGTCCGCCGCTCTCGCCGTGGGCCTCGGCGACACGATTGCGGGCGTTGCCGGCTATCTCGCGCTCATCAACCTGATCGTCGCCGTCTTCAACATGGTACCCG
>JAGUWA010000289.1 GCA_020062605.1 Parvibaculum sp.
GCGCGTTGCATGGCGCGCGGCGAACGCGCCGCCACCGCTTCCCGCCGCGCTGAAAGCTTGCGAACGCGCGCTGGCGCGGGTGACGCATTGGGGACTTTATGCGGCGCTCTTGCTGATGCCGTTGACGGGCTGGGTGATCGTGTCCGCCTCGCCGCTCGGTATTCCGACGGTGCTTTACGGGCTTGTGCCGCTGCCGCATATCGGCTTCGTCGCCGCGCATCCGCAAAAGGCGGCGATAGAAACGGCAGCCTCATGGACGCATTGGACGATTGCGGTTGTGGCGGCGGGCCTTGTCGCGCTCCATATTGCCGCAGCGCTCTGGCATCACCTCGTGCGGCACGACGATGTACTGACGCGCATGCTGCCGTCGCGCGGCCTCTTCAGGGAAAGGAACGGGACGTGATCCGCTTTGCCATCTTCTTCCTCGCGCTGCTCGCAGGCGCGGCGCCTGCCTTTGCCGTGACGAACTGGATCGCGGAACAGACACCCGAAACCATCACCTGGGAGGGAACCGAAGGAAACGGCAACAGGTTCAGCGGGCGCTGCACGGCTTTCATTGCCGATATCGCCTTCGACGCGGAGGCGCTCGACGCGTCGTCCGTGACTGTCGTCATCGACATGATGTCGTGCCTGACGGGCGAGAAGCAGAAGGACGAATACCTGCCCGCGGAGGGCTGGTTCAACGTCGCCGACTATCCGAAAGCGGTCTTCGAGGCGAAGACGTTTCGCCACGACGGCGGCAATCGCTATCTCGCCGAGGGGACGCTGACGCTGCGCGGGAACACCCATCCCGTGACGCTGCCCTTCGCGCTCGATATCGACGGCGGCAAGGCGCATGTGACGGGCGAGACGGTGCTGAACCGGCTCGATTTCGGCGTCGGCGCGGGGCAGCTCGCTTCGCCCGACGTGGCGGCGCAGGAAGTGACGGTGCGGATCGATCTCACCGCGACGAAATCGTGAGAAGCGTCATGAGAGCAATGCGCATGGCGGGAGTTCTGGCGGTGGCGGCGTCTCTTGCGGCCTGCACGGCCCTCAACGTGGCGACGCATCGCGTGAGCGGCGATCCGGTCGACGCGCCGGCGGGCACCTATCGCGCCGACCCCCGGCATACGAGTATTGTCTTTGACGTCGATCATCTGGGCTTCTCGCGCTTCGTCGCGCGCTTCAACGAGGTCGAGGCGGTGCTCGACGCCGTGCCCGATGCGCCGGAGACAAGCCGGTTGGAAGTGACGATCAAGGCGGCGAGCGTCGACACGAATGTGCCCGAACTCGACGCGATGCTGAAAGCGCCGGACATGTTCGATGCGGCGGCGCATCCCGGCATCCATTTTGCGAGCACGAAGATCGTCCGCACGGGTGAGGGGGAGGGCGAGGTGACCGGCAACCTCACCATCGCGGGCCGCACGCATCCCGCGACGTTCACGGTTGCGTTCAACGGTGCGGCGCCGGACCCGCTGACCGGCGAAGACAAGCTAGGCTTTTCCGCCGAAGGCACGCTCGACCGCTCGGTCTGGGGCCTTGGCAAATGGTGGCCTGCGGTCGGCAACGAAGTGCGCTTCCGCATCGAGGCGGAGTTCGCAAAGCCGAAGGGCTAATCCTCCGAGGAGGGACGGCGGCTCCTGAGCTTCTTCACCGAGCCGCGCTTCACCTTTTCTTCCACGCGCTTCACTTTCGCCGCACGGCTCGGCTTCGTCGGTACACGGAATTTCGGTTGATGCGCGGCGGCGGCGATCATCTCGACGAGGCGGTCGATGGCGTCGCGCCGGTTTGCTTCCTGCGTGCGGAAGCGGTTTGCCGTGATGACGATGACGCCTTCCTTGGTGAGCTTCGTGCCCGCGATCCGCTCAAGCCTTTCGCGCACGCGCTCGGGAAGCGACGGTGAATGCCGCGCGTCGAAGCGGAGCTGCGCGGCGCTCGACACCTTGTTGACGTTCTGCCCGCCCGGCCCGCCAGCCCGGATGAAGCTGATCGAGATTTCATCGTCCTCGATGGCGAGCCTTTCAGTGACGGGGATCATGGGGCACCAGTGGGCTTTCCGTGATGTTATACTCACCCTGCGAAGTGAGTATAACATTATTGACAATAACCTCGGAGCATGTTGTTATACTCAAACCGCGAACTGAGTATAACAACATGCTGACCAGAATACCTCTTGCCATGCACACGGCCTACGCCGATCTGGCGGATCGAAGCGCCGCTGCCGCGTTCGAAAGCGCTTTTGCGGGCGATGGCAACTTCGTGGCGAAGACCGTGCGCGGCCGAAAATATTGGTACTTTCAAGAGACTACTCCCGAAGGCCGGCGGCAAAAATATGTCGGACCGGAGACGGAAGAATTGCTCGAACAGATCGCCCGGCACAGGAGCGCGCTGGACGATGTTCGCGACCGGCAGGCATTGGTATCGATGCTCGTCCGGTCGGCATACATGCCCCGTCCACAGGCGAAGATGGGCCAAGTTGTTCAGGCGCTTGCGGAGGCAGGGGTTTTCCGGCTGCGTGGCGTACTCGTCGGCACGATCGCCTATCAGACATATGCGGCGATGCTGGGCGTTCGCTTGCCCGCTGCATCGTTGCAGACCGGCGATCTGGATATTGCGCAACATCGCACGATCTCGGTCGCAGCGGAGGACAGGACGCCGCCTCCCCTGTCGGTCCTGCAAGCTGTAGACAAGAGCTTCAGAGCTGTTCCGCATCTGAAAGATTCGACATGTGCGACGTCTTACCTGGCGGCGGGGGGGCTCCGCGTGGATTTCCTGACACCCAATCGAGGGGCCGATAGTGAGGAACCGGAACCCTTGCCGGCACTCGCTACGGACGCCCATCCGCTTCGCTTTCTCGACTACCTCATCCACGAACCGACGCCTGCGGTCGTTCTGCATGGTGCGGGTGTCTATGTTTCCGTGCCGACGCCCGAACGATACGCCTTGCACAAGCTGATCGTGGCGCAAAGGCCGGACAGGATGAAGGAGAAGAGAAGCAAGGATATTGTCCAGGCCGAAAGCTTGCTTGCCGTTCTTGTAGAAGACCGTCCGCATGAACTGGTGGCTGCGTGGGACGAAGCCGCCAAGCGTGGAAAAGCGTGGCGACAGCTTTTGACGGTAGGACTGGGGCTGATCTCAGCCGACGTCAGAGATAGGGTGCTGAAGGCAATCGGAGAGACGCGCGCGCTTGTTCCCGGCCTCGATCTTGAATTTTCTTCTCCCCCGGCGCGCTACGATTTCGACAGGGATATCGTGTTCTTCAGCGGAATCTGCATGGGTAGCAGGCATCGCTGCGCTATAAGCCGGGAGGCGCTTGAAGATTATTTCGGCGATTTCAGTGCCGGCGAAAAGCCGGCTCTTGAAGCATTTCGCAACAATCGAAAACAGATCGAGAATCTGGTGTGGGAAAAGTTCCTCCACTCACCAATTGAAGATATAGCGGAAACACTGTTGAAATCCGACGACATTCCGGTGCTGCGCAAACGGCTGAGAAAATAAGCCTCACTTCCAGATCGGCTTGCCCGTGCCCGGCAGTCCGAGCTTCGACCATTTCTTCGTGACCGCGTCGATCACATCCTGGTCCATGCGGATCTGGCGGCCCCATTCGCGCTTGGTTTCGGGCGGCCATTTGTTCGTGGCGTCGAGGCCGATCTTGCCGCCGAGCCCGCTCTCCGGCGAGGCGAAGTCGAGATAGTCGATCGGCGTGTTCTCGATCAGCGTCACGTCGCGCACCGGGTCCATGCGCGTCGAGATCGCCCACATCACGTCTTTCCAGTCGCGCGCATCGATGTCGTCGTCCACGACGATGAGCCACTTCGTGTACATGAACTGGCGCAGATAGGACCACGCGCCCATCATCACGCGCTTGGCGTGGCCCGGATAGGCCTTCTTCATCGAGATGACGGCGATGCGGTAGGAGCAACCCTCGGGCGGCAGCCAGAAATCCACGATCTCCGGGAATTGCTGCTGGAGGAGGGGAATGAAAACCTCGTTCAGCGCCTCGCCGAGCACCGAAGGTTCGTCCGGCGGGCGGCCGGTGAAGGTCGAGAGATAGATCGGGTCGCGCCGCATGGTGATCGCGGAGACGGTGAAGACCGGGAACTTCTCGACCGAGTTGTAGTAGCCGGTGTGGTCGCCGTAAGGCCCTTCGTCCTCGTATTCGTCGAGCGAGACATGGCCCTCGATGACGATTTCGGCCTGCGCGGGAACCTTCAGCGGCACCGTCTTGCAGTCGACCAGTTCGACCTTCTGACCGCGCAGCAGCCCGGCGAACTGATACTCGCTGAGCGTGTCCGGCACGGGCGTGACCGCGGCGAGGATCGTGCCGGGATCCGCGCCGATGACGCAGGCGGCGGGAAGCGGCTCGCGCTTCTCGTTCTTCCAGCGCGCGTGATGCTGCGCGCCGCCGCGATGCGCGAGCCAGCGCATGATTGTCCTGTTCTTGCCCAGCACCTGCATGCGGTAGATGCCGAGATTGAAGTCGTCTTCCTTGACGCCCTTCGGCCCCTTGGTGACGACGAGCGGCCAGGTGATGAGCGGCGCGGGCTCGCCCGGCCAGCAGGTCTGGATGGGAAGCTGCGTGAGGTCGATGTCGCTCCCCTTCAGCACCACCTCCTGGCAGGGGGCGGAGGAGACGGTTTTCGGCTTCATCGCCATGACGGTGCGCAGCAGGGGCAGCATGGAGACCGCCTCGCGGAAGCCGCCCGGCGGTTCGGGCTGGCGCAGGAA
>JAGUWA010000009.1 GCA_020062605.1 Parvibaculum sp.
GAGTCGGGCGACACGATGACGCTTTCGGTGATGGGCCGCATCGCCGCCGGCACACCCATCGAGGCGCTGCAGGAGGAAAGCCATCAGGTCAGCGTGCCGCTTACGCTTCTCGGTTCGGGCGAGCACTATGCACTCGAGGTCAAAGGCGACTCGATGATCGAAGCCGGCATCCTCGACGGCGACACGGTGCTCATCCAGCGTTGTGACACAGCGACGAGCGGCGACATCGTTGTGGCGCTCGTGGACGGCTACGAGGCAACGTTGAAGCGGCTTCGCAAGAAGGGTGACTCGATCGCGCTCGAAGCTGCGAACCCGGCTTATGAGACTCGTATTTTCGGGCCCGATCGCGTCAAGGTGCAGGGCAAGCTGGTCGGCCTGTTGCGCCGCTACTGACGCTGCTGTCCGTTTCGTTGAACCCACGGCCGCTCGCCGCGCAACTCGCGCGCCGTGTGAATGCGGAATGTACCGTCCGGCGCTAGCGTTATCGTCGTTGCGCCGTTCCGCCAGAAGAAGAAATAGTCGAGCAACAGCCGCGCCGAACATTCGTTTCGAATGCGGCGGGGAACAGGAACTGCGGCGGCAACGATATCGGCTTTCTCGCAATCCTCGACGACTGCTGCAAGGCTTGATGGAAATGCGACGACCGGACGGCCCTCTTCCCGGTAGACACATCCGCCTCCATCGCAGCCGATGAATTCCGAGCGGGCAGCCTCTCGCGCCGTCCTTGTGTCTCCCTCGTAACGCAGCCATTGCTCCGCCGTGTAGGAAGGTCGGGCTGCGGTGAGAGCGAGATTTCCGTCAGCGGTGCGTGCGGCAAAAAGCGCGGCATCCCTATCAATCAGTATGTCGGAAGGAGTGGCGCTTCCCCATAAGCCAAGACCGACCGCAATCGGAACAAGCCCGGCATAGCGCCACCGCGCCCGCCACAATGTCAGCCACAGCGCCCCGAACACCGCGATCACAAGCGCCGAAAGCGGCGCGGCCGGAACGAGCCTATCCGCTCCCTGCCAGGCAGCAACTTCGTGCGCGACGGCAAGCATGCCGTCGACGCCCTTCCCCATCAGCCAGAGAGCCGGACCGTCGAGCCCGAAAGGCATCAGCAGCAAGGCAAGCAGCGCCATCGGCATCACAACGATGCCGACAAGGGGCATCGCGGCCATGTTACCCGCCAGGCCATAGATCGCGATGCGGTTGAAATGAAAAGCAGCAATGACGCCCGTTGCCGTTCCGGCGACGACGCTTGTCAATGCAATGCCGAGGATGTAGCCAGCGCCGCGCGAAACCAGTGCCTCAACGCCCGTTGCGCGCGGTCTCAATGACCACCTGCGCACCGGTTCGCTTTCGTAAAATGCGATGAGCGCGATCACCGCTGCGAACGACATCTGAAAGCTCGCGCCGATCAAGCTTTCTGGCCGCCATATCAGTATGACGGTTGCTGCCAGCATCACGTTCCGCATGCTGAGAGCCGGCCTGTCCAGCAGTACAGCAAGGAACATCAGGCAAATCATGATCCAGGCGCGTTGCGTTGCGACGGCCGCGCCCGATATCAGCAGATAGAAGGTCGCGCCGAGGATGGCGACGGTCGCTGCCCATTTCTTGACCGGATACCGGAGCGCCAGTCCCGGCAGCAGCACGAGAAAAGCCCTTACCGCCCAGAAGAGCGATCCTGCGAACAGGACCATATGAAGACCCGAGATCGAGAGCACATGGTAGATGCCCGCCGCCCGCAGATCCGCCGAAATTTCGTCGGGAATACTTGCCCGCTCGCCCGTCACGAGAGCTGCGGCCACGGCGCCGCTCGTGCCGCCGATCCGCAGCCGCATGCGCTCGCCTATCTTCATCCGCAGGACAGTCAGCAGGTTTCCCGCACCTGCCGGCGGCGCGGTCTCCTCAGGGGTCGTATAGGCAAATCCCACTGCACCTATCGAGGAGAACCACGCCTGCCTTGCGAAGTCGAACCCGTTTGGCAACACAGGTTCCGGCGGTGGCATGAGCCGTGCCCTCAACCTCACCACGGCCCCCGGCCGTAAAACCGCGTCGCGCAGCCTGACGTTCAGCCTTACCTTTACCGGCAATCGCTCGGATGGAAGCCCTGCAAACGACACAGGCGCCAGCACGGCCGACAGAGAACCCGTCTCTGTCCTCTCGGCTGAGAGGACGAGGCCCGCGAGTTCTCCTGACATTGGCCGCTCCAGAACGGGCGCCGCTACTGCATGAAAACGCAATACCGACGCCACAAGGCCGATAGAGACGCACAAGAGCGCCATTGAAACGGGTCCGGCAAAAGGCCGGTGCCTTGTCCGCCAGGCGAGGCCCGCTGCGACCAGCGGTGGAAGAATCGCCCCCCACAGGGAAGGCTCGAAATCCAGGCCGAAATAGAGCGCAATACCCGCCCCCATGAAGACGGGTATCCAGAGAAACATACGGTCGTTATCGGCGGCGTAGGAAGCCCGCAGCCAGGAAGCGCAGGCGCCAAAGCCCTCGCGAGTTCCCGTCACCAGCCTCATCAATGCGGGCCGCCAGCGCCCGTCCGCCGCCATCGTCACATAGCCCCCCTGGCTTGATGTCCGAAGGTGCTCGAATCTCGTTAGGACTTCCCCCTAACCCCATTGCATCAAACACTTTTTTGTGCGCCCGCGCCGGTATATTTCGGGCTTACGCTGCGTTGCCGCGATGTGCTAGAAATCCCTGCCTCGCAGCTGACCTTCAAGGCGCCATTGCCATAATCCGGGTCAAAGCTTGCCAACATTTCTTGGAGTTGCCTAGCCGTGCGGCTGCGGAGCCGGATCGCAGGAGATCATGACGGAACAGAAGAAAGTCATCACCCGTTTCGCGCCGTCGCCAACAGGCTACCTCCATATCGGAGGCGCCCGCACGGCGTTGTTCAACTGGCTGTTCGCCCGTCATCATGGCGGCCGCTTCCTGCTACGTATTGAAGACACCGACCGGGAGCGCTCGACCGAGAGTGCCATCGCCGCCATTTTCGAAGGACTGAAATGGCTGGGCCTCGATTGGGACGAGGACCCCGTTTTCCAGGCCTCGCGGATGTCGCGTCATGCGGAAGTCGCTCAGCGGCTGCTGAGCGAAGGGAATGCCTATTACTGCTATGCCAGCCAGGCAGAGCTCGAAGAGATGCGCGAAAAGGCCCGCGCCGAAGGCCGCCCTATCCGTTATGACGGCCGTTGGCGCGATCGCGACCCTGCCGACGCACCTCCCGGCGTGAAGCCCGTTGTGCGCTTTCGTTCGCCGAACGAGGGCGAAACGATTGTCCGTGACCATGTCATGGGCGAGGTGCGCTTTCCGAACGAACAGCTGGACGATCTCATCATTCTCCGCAGCGACGGTACGCCGACCTATAACCTATCCGTCGTCGTGGACGACCACGATATGGCCATCACGCATATCGTTCGAGGCGATGACCACCTGACGAATGCGGGACGCCAGAGTCAGATATACGCCGCGCTCGGCTGGGACATTCCCGAGTTTGCCCATGTGCCACTCATCCACGGCCCCGATGGCGCGAAGCTCTCAAAGCGCCATGGCGCGCTCGGCGCCGAAGCGTATCGCGATATGGGCTACCTGCCGGAAGCCATGCGCAACTATCTGGTTCGCCTCGGCTGGAGCCATGGCGACGACGAGATTTTTTCGACCGATCAGGCAATCGAGTGGTTCAACCTCGAGAGCATCGGACGCTCGCCTGCCCGCTTCGATTTCGCAAAGCTGGAAAGCCTCAATGGCCACTATATCCGCGAGGCCAATAATGAGCGGCTGGCCGACGAAGTGATCGCACTCATGACGCGGCTCGACGGCTGGCAGGCGGACGATGTCTTCAGATCGAAGCTCATTGCACTGATGCCGGGCCTGAAGGAACGCGCGAAGACGCTGGTCGAACTGGGCCGGGGGGCAGCCTTCCTCCTCGCCCGCCGGCCTCTCGCCTGCGACGAGAAAGCCAGCCAGCTTCTCAATGACGAGTCCCGGGCACTTCTTTCCCGCCTCATTCCCCGCCTGGAAGCGCGGAACGTATGGGAGATTGCCGAAATCGAGGCAACGATCAGGGCCTTTGCGGAAGAAGAGAACCTGAAGCTCGGCAAGGTGGCGCAGCCGTTGCGCGCCGCGGTAACGGGCAGCACCGTATCTCCGCCCATATTCGACGTACTGGCGACGCTCGGGCGCGACGAGGCGATTGGACGGATCAAGGATCAGGCAGCGTAAACCGGCCCTTGCGCCGGCGCCGCTGCGAGACAGAATGATGTTTAACGAACTGCCCGGCATTGCCGCTCCAGAGCGGCTCACCGGCCAGCCCAACAGGACAGGTAGGCAGGCATGACAGAATTCGGAACCAAAGCCGGTGCGAAGTCGACCGCAACCCTCTCGGTAGGCGGCAAATCCTACGATTTGCCGGTATACGGAGGCTCGCTCGGCCCCAGCGTGGTGGACATCTCCGCCTTCTACAGTCAGAGCGGTCACTTCACCTACGACCCAGGCTTCACCTCGACCGCCAGCTGCGAGTCGGACATCACCTATATCGATGGCGAAGAAGGTACCCTTCTTTACCGGGGCTATCCGATCGACCAGCTTGCCGAACGCGGCAACTTCATCGAGACCTGTTACCTGCTGTTGAACGGCGAGCTTCCGACATCCGAACAATATCGTGAGTTCGAGCGCGCCATCACCATGCACACGATGGTGCATGAGCAGATGCAGTTTTTCCTGCGGGGGTTCCGTCGCGATGCCCATCCGATGGCCATCATGTGCGGCATGGTTGGAGCGTTGTCGGCGTTTTACCATGACTCGACGGACATAAATGATCCGCTGCAGCGGATGATCGCGAGCCGCCGCCTCATCGCGAAGATTCCAACGATCGCGGCGATGGCCTACAAATACTCGGTAGGCCAGCCCGTGGTCTATCCGAAGAACAGCCTCGACTATGCAGAGAACTTCCTGCACATGTGCTTCTCCGTTCCGGCAGAGGACTACAAGGTCGATCCGGTTCTCGCGCGCGCAATGGATCGCATCTTCATTCTGCATGCGGATCATGAGCAGAATGCTTCGACTTCGACCGTTCGTCTTGCCGGCTCATCCGGCGCGAATCCGTTTGCGTGCATCGCGGCGGGTATCGCCTGCCTCTGGGGACCGGCACATGGCGGCGCGAACGAAGCGGCGCTGAACATGCTGCAGGAGATCGGGACAGTTGACCGCATTCCCGAATTCATCAGGAAGGCAAAGGACAAGAACGATCCCTTCCGCCTGATGGGCTTCGGTCACCGCGTCTACAAGAACTACGACCCGCGCGCCCGCGTGATGCAGCAGACCTGCCATGAGGTGTTGAAAGTTCTCGGCATCAAGGACGATCCGCTGCTCGACGTCGCGCTGGAACTCGAGAAGATCGCGCTCAACGACGAGTACTTCATCGAGAAGAAGCTTTACCCGAATATCGACTTCTACTCGGGCATCACGCTGAAGGCGATGGGTTTCCCGACGACCATGTTCACCGTTCTGTTCGCGCTCGCCCGCACTGTCGGCTGGGTCGCGCAGTGGAACGAGATGATCGAGGATCCGGGCCAGCGTATCGGCCGCCCGCGTCAGCTCTACACTGGCGCAAGCCAGCGCGACTATGTGGATATGGGCAAGCGGAAGTAATATTCCGCGCCGAAAAGAAAGGGCGTTCCTGCGGGCCAGCCCCCTAAACTAAATGTTGATTTCCGAGGGGTGGCGGCGTCAGGTAGTCTACCACGCGCCTACATATGGCGGGCTTGGCC
This sequence comes from Parvibaculum sp., assembly GCA_020062605.1. GTDB lineage: Bacteria > Pseudomonadota > Alphaproteobacteria > Parvibaculales > Parvibaculaceae > Parvibaculum. The sequence continues at coordinate 5,760 of JAGUWA010000009.1, forward strand.
TAATGGTCAGCCCGCCATTTTCGTATAAACACATCAAACAGCGCTTTTTGGGATACCCTGACGAAGATAAATCGGTCAAATCATTCAGTGTACGCAGGATTTCGTCAAATGGAGGAAACGTTCATCTTCTACATGCCCTCTGATTTTCCGCGAGATGACGTTGTAGAAATAGGAAGGTTCTTGACAGGAAGTGGCGCACTGGTTCCGTCATTCATTCCCGCCCCGGCAGGTCTTCTGAATATCGAGGCTTTGATATCCGCGAAGGAGGTCGATGGAATCGACATTCAGATATTGCCGGACCGCAATCTCGCTTCTCGAATCGCCTTGGTCGCAAAGCAGGGGATTCAACGAGAGATGGACTATTCAACGAAAGTTGTGGCTCACACGATGGCGTTCGCCCAGGCAATGGGCCTGCTCTTTGAGCCGTCAATTTTTTGTTATGCAACCTTCCAATGCGAGAAGGGCAAGCGGCAAATTATGACCGAGACAGTTGGCCGCAGCATCGCAGGCAGAACGCAAGTATCGTACACAAGGCCACGTCTGTCACTGCACACGCTGAGCACATAGCGCGTTCTATGTCATTGTAACAAAACGCAAATAGCCCAACTCCCTCACAGGTACGATGGCGATTGTCTTTGTCGGCGCGTTCAACTGCTTACCCGGACACAGGGAACATTCAGGCGGCCTCGCTTACGCCGTGGCACCCGCCGAAGCGCATGTCACGCACAAGAGAATTTCGGGGCGACGGCGCCTCCATCGTCGTGCAGACGTTCCTTCAGCTAAGAATCTGGATCAGCGCATCATTCGTCAGCCCGCAACTTCACCCGTGGCCCGCAGGCGTATGACGACTTTCCGTTGAACGCCGTCTTCGGGAAACTCCACGGTCTGCCCCTCACACACTTTCCCGTCCACGGTCATTTCGACCGCACCCTTCTGAAGGCGCTCCGGGTTTTCGACGCGGATGAGCAGGGAACCATTGTCGCGCCGGAGTTCGGCTTCGAACGACTCCCAATGAGATGGCAAGCATGGGTCGATGACGAGCCGGCCACCGGAAAGTTTCAATCCGAGGATCGCTTCGACGCCCAGGCGCCACGTCCATGCTGCGGCGCCGGTGTACCAGCTCCAGCCGCCGCGGCCGACATGCGGCGCGACGCCGCCTATATCTGCGGCGACAACATAGGGTTCGTCACGATATCGCACGACCTCGCTGGCGTTTTGCGTCCTTTTGACCGAATTCAGAATTTCGAAGATGCGCCATGCGCGATCTCCCTCGCCACGCGCCGCCAAGGCAAGCCCGAACCAGGCCGCCGCGTGAGAATATTGCCCCCCGTTCTCGCGAATGCCCGGCGGATAGGCCTTGATGTAACCCGGATCGCGCGGCGTCTTGTCGAAGGGTGGCCAGAGGAGTCGGATCACCCGGTCTTCCTCGCATACTAAATCCCGCTCCGCGCTATCGAGGGCCTTGTCGACGCGATCCGGCGCGCCGGCGCCGGAAAGGGCCGCCCAGGATTGAGCGATGGAATCGATCCGGCATTCGTCGCTGCTGTCCGAACCCCAGGGCCGTCCATTGTCGTCGAGCGCCCGCATGTACCAGTTGCCGTCCCACCCCTCGTCTTCGACGGCACGCACCATTTCGCACGCGCGGTCGTTCCAGTAGCCCGCGAGATCGTCACGATCCATATACCCGGCCAACCTGACAAAGCCGTTCATCGCGGCAATCGCAAACCAGGCAAGCCAGATGCTCTCGCCCCGCCCCTGAGCACCGACACGATCCATGCCGTCATTCCAGTCGCCCGAGCCGATCAGCGGTAAACCATGCGCTCCCTGCGTGACACCGCGTTCCAGCGCCCGCCGGCAGTGCTCGAAAATCATCCGTGTCTCGCCCGGCGTGTCGAAACGCGCGTAACGATCATGCTCCCCCGGTGCCAGCACCGGCGCATGCAGAAAAGGCACTTCCTCGGCCAAGATGGAACGATCGCCGGTCGCCTTGACATAATGGCTGACCGCATAAGGAAGCCACAGCATATCGTCGGAGCAGTGCGTGCGTACCCCTCTGTCGTGCGGCGGGTGCCACCAGTGAAGCACGTCACCCTCCTCGAACTGATGTGCGGCACAGGCGAGGATATGCGCGCGGGCACGGGCGGGATCGGCATGAAGCAGCGACAGAACGTCCTGAAGTTGATCGCGGAAGCCGAACGCGCCACCCGCCTGATAGAAGCCTGCTCTGGCAAGAACGCGCGAGGAAAGGGTCTGATATGGCAACCAGCGATTGACAATGAGATCGAAAGCCGAATCCGGCGTTCGGACCGTCACGGCACCCAACCGGTAATCCCATTGACGTGTCAAAGCTTCAAATGCGCGATCGACCGCGGTCGGTTCCTGCCAACGGCGCGCAAGTTCCGCCGCATGCGCCCGGTCGTCTCCCTGACCGAGGACGAAAACGACCTCGGCAGTTTTCCCGCCCGCGATATCGAGATGTACCTGATAAGCCGCGCAGGGATCGGCGCCGGTCCTTACCCGGCCGCCGAGATCCCATAGCCGCAGACCGGCCGGGTTCGCAATGTCGCCCTCGCGGCCGAGAAAATCCTGGCGGTCGGTCGTCAGGCTGTGTGGCGCGTGACTGGATGTCAGGAATGCAACGCGCTCGCCGAAGTCGGGATTCCACGGGTTGCGTGCCAGAAGCGAATGACTGCCGCTGTCATATTCGCAAACAACATGCGGCCGGGCGGCGCTGCGCAAGGCGCCGAGCACCCACTCCGCATAATATGTCGCGGTGACGCGCCGGGCCTGGGCGGCGAGATTGCTCAAGCGGAGCCGCATGATCTTGACCGGATCGTCGTTCGGCACGAAGACAAGTAGCTCCTGCTCCAGCCCGTGGCTGTTCTGGCGCCATACCGTGTAGCCCGCGCCATGCGTCGTTTGGCAGACCGCTCCCCTGCCTGCCGGCATGGGCGTGGGCGACCAGACCCCGGCGCTCTCCTCGTCACGCAAATAAAGCACCTCGCCCGGCGGATCGGCGACGGGATCGTTGGTCCAGGGTGTCAGGCGGTTCTCGCCGCTGTTGACAGCCCAGGTAAATCCGCCGCCCGACTCGGTCACGAGGGTGCCGAATGTTTCGTTCGCAAGAATATTCGACCATGGCGCCGGGGTGCCCTTGCCCGCTTCCGGCTGGATCACATATTCACGTCCATCCGGCGTGAACCCGCCAATAGCATTGTCGAACAGAAGATCGGCCGGACGCTCGACCGGTGGAATTTCTTCCGTTGGAACCGGAGAGCCGGAGCCGCCGAAATGCGGAACGGCCGGCCGCGACGGCATCGCCTTCGTGAGCTGGTGCTCAAGGCGGCCTTCCGACTCGTCGAGGATGACATGGGCGACGCTTTCCAGCAGACGTATGTCTTCTTCGCCCATATGGTCTGCGAAAAGCAGATGGACGGCCTGATGACGACCCGAGGCTCCATGCCCCTTGCCGAATTCACGCAACATGACCGAGAGGCGCTCGCGCGACTGATCGATATATCCGGATGGTCCCGTGCGAAGCAGGACGAGGTCGACACGAAAGCCGCGCTGGTGCCACAGACAGTGCGCGGCGGCCAACAGCCGCAGGATATCTGATGTATCGGTGTCGGTTGTCCGGAACAGGAGGATCGGCAAATCGCCGGAAATGCCCAAGCCCCAGAGCCTCGGCTGACCAAGCCGGTTTGCGGCGATCACGGCGGGGGCTGCTCTCAGTTCATGATAGGGATACAGCAGGAGCGAAGCAAGCTGCTGCAGTTCGGGAAGCCGCGGCGACTCGAGAGCGAGATGCTGGACCTCGCGCGCCATACCTGCCGCGGCATCGGAGAGCGCCCAGTCCAGCGAGGCGAGCGTTGCATAGCGCTCGGCGAGTTCCAGAGCGGACTCACGCGAGCCGGCGGCAAACGTCAGAAACGCCAGTTCACGTCTTTCCCCGGGCTGCAATTCAACGCGCGCCTGAAGCGCCATCGCGGGGTCGAGCGTCCAGCCAACACTACAAGAAAGCCCGTCGACGATGCCGCGCGGACGTTGCGACGTTCCGTTTCGTCCCAGAAAGGCCGCGCGGTCCGTTTCAAATCCGATCGGATCCAGAGCGGTGCCGTTCGAGACAATTCGGTGAAGCATGACCGGCGGCTTTTCGCCGGGATGACGTATACGGCGGGTGAAAAGCAAACCGTCCAGATTCGGAATGTGCTCGCTGCCCACAAAAAGCTTGCTGAACGCAAGATGCCGCTCATCCTCAAGCGGCGGCGCCAGAACGACCTCGCCGTAACTTGTGAGTTCGAGCGTCCGTATCTGGTCACTTTCATTGACAATGGTGAGGCGCCGGATTTCGACATCGTCGCCCGCCGCAACCCCAACCTCCATGCGCAGTCCGATGCCGTGGTCCCGGCGGTGAAATTCGACCATGTGCGGATGAAAGACGGTCTGCGCCTCCTCCGGCCGAACGCCGGTGGGTTGCCGTCCGACAGACCAGATCGCGCCGCTATCCACGTCGCGCACGTAAATCCACAAGCCGTCCCGGTCGCAGGCGTCGGGCAGCCAGCGGGTGAGCGCCTGGCCATGCCAGAGAAGTCTTCCGCCGCCCGCTTCCGATATCCAGCTCGCCAGACGCCCGTTGGCCAACATGTGGATTTGCGGTACAGACGGAGTGACGGTCGGCTGCCATGCGTCGAGAACGGGGATTGCCGCTTGGTGCGACGACGGTCGCAGGCGTTCTTCCTCGCGGGCCTGCTCCGGCGGCAGTTCCCTCGGGATGCGTTCGTGCAGCAAGAGTTCCATGACCCGCATTCGACGGTCTTCACGGAACCTGCGGACATGAGCATCCTCGCAGAGCGCATTGCCCAAAGCACCCAGGATCATGCCCTGATGATGTGCCATGTAAGCACGAACCGGCAAGAAGCGTTGTCCGGCAGGCACGCGCTCAGGCGTATAGTCCGCTGCTTCAAACAGGCCAAACGCGCCCACGAGCCCGAGCCGCACCAGTTCGCGCAGGTTTGCTATCGCCGCGCCGGCATTTACCGCGAGCGCCAGCACCGTCGCATAGGGGGCCACGACATGGTCGTCTGCGAGCCCGCGGCGTAGACCAAGCCCCGGTACGCCGAAGGCCCGATACTGATAGCGGTGATCCGCATCGCGCGACGCATAGGCCGATTCCGAGATGCCCCATGGAATGCCATGCGCTTTGCCGTATTGTTGCTGAACGTGTACCGCTGCACGCTCGCTCTGGCCGAGAAGCGTGCCGGCGTCGCTCCGCAGCAGAAGCAGTGGCATGAGATATTCGAACATCGATCCGTTCCACGACACCAGCGACATACCGTGTCCGGTCTGCGCGAGCGGGCGTCCAAGAAAGAACCAGTGTTCGAGCGGGACATCGCCCTTCGCGATGGCAAAGAAGCTCGCCAGCCGCGCCTCCGTTGCCATGAGATCGTAGTGGTGGACGTCGACACGATCCGCGCTGTGGTTGTATCCTATAAAAAACAGCCGCTGCTCCCGGTCAAAAAGCGGCCGGAAATCCATTTCATCCGCCAACTGCTCCGATCGCCTCGCAGCATCCAGCAGGCTCTCGTATAGCTCGTGTTGTGCCTGTGCGCCTCGCGCGAACGCCGTGGCCAGTGCCGAAAACCATTGGATTGCCGCTTCGCTCTTTTCATCCTGCGTGACCATTGCCACTATCTCGGCAACCCTGGCATGAGCATCGGCGGTACCCGCAAGCGACATGGAAGGCGACAGGTTTTCTTCGATGCGGCGCGCGAATTCCTCGCAGCCCGGCGGCGGAGTACCGACCAGGGTAGCCCAGGGCATAAGCGCATCGATATCACGCTGCATACCAGCCAGATGGTGACGACTGCGCTCAAGCCAGACGTTGATCTCCCTCAGAGCCTCAACGGGTGGCGCTTTCGAGGCGGTAACGAGCTCGTCGACGAGATCCTCGATTTCCGGCCATGTGTGGCCAACGATGTCCTTCAGGCTCGTGCGCCAGGTCTGCGGGTTCTCGCGGATGTCAGCGATCCGGACAGTGAGAGATTCGATCTTCGACTGAAGCCCCTCGCCGCTCGGATCCTTGAATTTCCTTCCCGCCTCCAAGAGGAGACCGAGCGTGTCGCAAAGCCCGTCCCAAAGCACTACCGGGAGCGTCGGCCCCCTTGCGGCCTCCAGACACCCTTCCTTCAACGCCAGCAGACAGACAGCCAGATTCCCGCTATCCACCGTCGACACATAGCGGGGTTCGAGCGGCGTCAGAAACCTGGTGTCATACCAGTTGAAAATATGCCCGTGACAGCGTTCGAGCCGTCCGAGCGTATCGAGAGCATTCTGAACGCGCGTCGAGAAGTCGATCTTACCGATATAGCCGAGATCGGCAGCCGTCTGTGTCGAGAGGAGCATCATGCCGATGTTGGTTGGCGATGTGCGATGCGCGATCTCCGCATGCGGCTCTTCCTGGTAGTTGTCGGGCGGCAACCAATTGTCTTCGGGACCGACAAACGTCTCGAAATAAAACCAGGTTCGCCGCGCGAGCCGCCGCAGGAAGATTTTCTCTGCCTCATCAATCCTCGCAACTGGCACGCGTCGCGGGCGGCGAATCCGGATCGCTATCTCGGGTGCCGCCAGCCAGAGCAGCAGCAGCGGTGCCGCGGCCGGCAAAGCCGACGGATTTGCCGTGGCAAGCAGTATGAAGAGAGCGGCGGAAAAGACCGGCGCGCTCGCCATGTGCAGCCAGGTTTTCGCGCGCGTGCCATTCGCCGCCAGATGCTCGGCGACGTGGGCAGCCGACGTCCATTCCAGAAGGCCGCGCCGCGAAACGGCGAGTCGCCAAAGCGTTCGAGCAATTGCATCGATTGCTGTTGTGGCATCGCTGACGAGAAATGCCAGCGCGAGAAACCAGCGTCCCGCGTGGTCGACAAGACGCCGCATCAGGCTCCGCACCGCCCCCCGCCGACGACCACCCGCAAGCCCAGTTACAAGGTCGGCGAAAAGATAGGCGCCCGGCACTGCGACTGTGAGGATCGTCCAGACCCATGGACTGCCCGGCAGCAAAAGCCACCCGGCCGTTGCAAGCGCAAGAAGCGAAACGGGAACCAGGCTCCGGCGCAAATTGTCGAATATCTTCCAGCGGTCGAGGGCAGACAGGCGGTTTGCAAATCGCCGATCGCCGGCGCCAGGCACCTGCCTTGCAAGCCACGGCAGAAGTTGCCAATCGCCGCGGACCCAGCGATGCCATCGGCGCATATACTCGACATAGTCGGCTGGAAACCCTTCATACAGAACAATGTCGGTCGCGAGCCCCACTCGTCCATGCGCGCCTTCTAAGAGATCGTGACTTACAAGCGCGTTCTCCGGCACGCGCATCTCGAGGCTGCGATGAAAGGGTTCGACTTCGTAAATGCCCTTGCCGACATAAATGCCCGACCCGAACAGGTCCTGATAGACGTCCGACACGGCGCGCGAATATATGTCTATCGACGTGTCGCCGGTATAGAGACGGGCGAAGAGAGAGCGGTTGCCCCGTTCGGGTGCGATTTCGACACGCGGCTGAATGACGGTGTAGCCCGCGCGAACACGCCCGCTCTCGGCGTCGAATTCAGCACTGTTCAGCGGGTGAGCCAGGGTTCCGACGAGACGAGCGACGGAGCCAGGCGGCAGTGTGGTATCCGCATCCACCGTGACAACAAAGCGGACGCGACGCAGCGCCGCGCCATCACCCTCTTCAATCGAAAAGCCGGACTTCCCCTCCCCCAGCACAAGCCGGTTGAAGTCTTCGAGCTTTCCTCGTTTCCGTTCCCAACCCATCCAGCATCCCTGCCGCGAATTGTAGAGGCGGGGACGGTGGAGGACATGGAAAGGTCCATTTTTTCCGTTTCCGTGGCGGCTGTTGAGTTCACGTATTCCGGCGATCAGGGCTTCTTCAACATCGGCATCGCCGGGTAGATGTTCGTCGGCCGCATCGGCATGGTCGCTCAGCAGTACAAAACGCAACAACGGATCCGGGTTGGCGAGCCGGTGCATCTCCAGTTGCCCGATCAATTGCGACACTTCCGCCGGACTCGCGACCAGAACGGGAACAACGACGGCGGTTGCACAGGTCCGTGGAATGGCCTTTTCGTAATCCAGCTTCGGAAGGACGCGCGGCGGTACTATCGAAGTTGCAACCCAATGCACGAGCGTCACGCTCAACACCGAGGCCGGCAACAGCGCGAACACCACGCCGAGGAACCAGTCCGCAAGTCCGGCGCCAACAGCCGTCAGATAGACGGCGGGCACAATCAGCGCTACAAGACCCGCCAGAACAAGCGCCGCCGCGTAGGCTGGCCCGGCATTCCGGCGCAGCCAGTTGCAGAAGGCTGTAAGCGGCGTGCGGCGGTATCCGAGCGCCAGCTCGGTTTCCCGCCGCCCCTCACCGGCCAACCAATGACCAACGTGATTGTGCGGTTGGCGCAGACCCTTCCTGCGTGCACAGGCCAGCACATGCTCCGTCACTTCGGCTTCGGATCGGCGCGAACCGAAGGCCAGTTCTTCCACCGTTCTGCGATATGTGTCCCGTGTCTCGAAGTCCATGTGCGCGTAGACACCAGCGGGATCCCTAACGAGCGCCGCTTCAACGAGACTGGTTTCTTCGAAAAATTTCTTCCACGGAAGCGAAGCGATCACAGCCAGATTGGCGAGGGCGCGCGACACACACTCCGTATCCTCAAACTCGCCGTAGTCGTCGGCATACCCGCTGGGCTTGATGGGTGTTTCAAGTCCCGGCAGCAACCTGCCGAACGCAACAATCAGAACCTCCAGACAAGCCAGGCGAAGCATTGTCGGAAAAGCCCACAGCTCTGCCGTCGTCAACGCATCGTGTACCTGATACGCCTTCACGAACTGGCTGAGGGCCGGCAGCGAGAGCTGCAGATGTGATGCTTTCAGGAAACCATGTGCCAGTGCGAAGACGCGCGGGCATCGTTCTTCACGCGCATTTGTGAGGCTTGGCAGTCGGCCATAGAACGGCGCCGGCAAATCCTTTTGCACCTGGCCGATGGCACGTCGGACCTGATAATCGTTGTCGAGCAGCCATTCGGCGGCTTTTGTCGCATCGGGGGATGGATCGGTGCAGAGGTGCCGTACTTCGGCGAGCCAGGCATCCATCGACCCCGCTTGCGCCCAGACGGCGAGTGGAGCCGACGGCCTGCTTGATGTCACATGGCGCTGTCCAAGCTCAGATGCCGCCGTAGCGAGCGGCCCGTGCTGGACCTCCATATCGGGCATTGGTCAATGCCCGATGCGATGAGACAGTCGAATATCGGCATCGCGAAAATTCACGCGACGTGCCACCGGCGCGTAAGCGTCGCGTTGGACAATCAAAAGTGGCGCGGTGACATTGCCCATGAGATGGGCCGTTACGCGGCCATAGGGGGCGTCGGCGCGGGCCGCATGTCCCCTCGCCGACAGAACGACCAGGTCAGCATCACTGGCAATCAGGTGAGACAGTTTTGCTCGAACATCGCCGCGTTTCATGATGACCCTTGTCGAAACGCCGCTCGCGGCGACGCGCATCTGGAGCCGATCGAGATAATCTCGTGCAACGCGCTCGTTGCGCGCGGCCAACCGCTCCCGCAGATCGACGTCTTCCTTGTCGAGCGGCCCCGTTTCCGTCAATTCCGGAACCGGCACGATGTGCGCCAGCACAAGTTCAGCGCCGTGCGCCTTCGCGATGCGGACCGCCAGCGGAAGAACGCTTTCCGCCCGGCAGGACCCGTCGACAGGCACAAGCAGCCGCCGGTAGGAAACAACGTCCGACGAGACAGAGGGAGGTACGAGCAGGACCGACCCAACGCCGCTCTCCAAAACGCGGCGGACCGTATTGCCCAAACTCCAGTCTGTCACCCCTCCTTCCCCATGTGTGCCGAGTACGGCGAGGTCCGACTGGTGCTCACGTACCCAGAGCGCGATCTGTTCCGCCGCACTGCCTTCGACAATCTCGGTGTCGGTGCGGCCGCCATCGTGCGAGCAAGCCTCTGCAAGGCGCATGATCTGACCTTCGGCTTCTCGCCGGCGGATTTTCCGCTCGACTGGATCCCGAGGACCATTGTCGGACGGAAATCCGGCCTCCAGCACACGCAACAGCACAAGCGGCGCGTTCAAGGCCTTTGCAACGGCACGACCATGCGACAATACCTCTTGCGTAAACTCCGACGCATCCACGCAAGCCACGACACGTGCAAAGGGCGCATATGACGCTGCCACGACGTTCTGTGCCTGCGAGCTTCGTTCCGGGCTGACTGAAGACGCTGACATGACTTGTCCTCCTTCTGCTCGCGTCGCGCGGCTGCGCAGTCACAAAGATTTTTTGATGAGACAAAGCTAACGACGCTTCCGTGTCACGACCTTGATACGGATCAATGTCGTGAAGAATTTCGAATACGCGGGCCGCAGGCGGCCACTCAGTTACGAATCTGCCAGGAACCGTCCTGCTGGCGGCACGCCGTTCCATATGCCTGCTCGGCTCTTCCGCCGACATTGATCGTCTGGGTGTATTCGCGACATTGCAGCCCGCCCTGCTGATAGGCCTGCTGCGGAACGACAGAACCATAATGGCCCGTATTCCGGGTTGATCCAGCGCGCGGGATGTCCGGAGGGAGCCGATTCCAGCGCGCGGTATGTCGTCTGCGCCATGTAAGCCCGGTCCGCGCGGTCGAGGGATTTGCCGATCTCGCTGCCGGCGATGGCGCCCAACAGCACACCCGCACCCGTTGCCCAGAGGCGGCCGGAACCGCCACCGGCCTGAGAACCGAGCAAACCACCGGCCACCGCGCCACCCAGCGTTCCAACGCTCTGTTTCGGCCCCGCGCCGCCATACATGTTCTGATCGCAGGCCGCGAGAACCGACAGAGAAACGATACCGACGAGAAGTCCTTTAACGAGCCTCATGGCCAATCGCTATGAAAGGGATCGGGGAGTTCCGCCGAAACGGAACTCCCCTCAACTGCCGCCGTTCGGGGGGGGGGGACCCTGGGGAGGGCAGCGACAATTTCATATCATCCCGATTGCCGGTACCTACGCCTTGCCTGAGGCCATGGCGCGAAGGACAGCGGCATTTTCGACAACAATCTCGCGTGTGGTCGGCTCAACAATGATACTGGCGCGCTTCAGATCGCTAAGCGCCCGGTAAACCGTCTCGATTGTGAGGCCGAGATAATCCGCAATGTCCTGCCTGCCCATCGGAAGGTCCAGGCGATCGCCATTGTTTCCTTCATGCCCCTGCCGCCTCAGCATCAGAAGAAGAAAGGAGGCAACGCGCTCCCGAACGGTTTGCCGCCCCGGCATCAGAATATGGTTCTGCGCGGAGGAGAGGTTCCGATGGAGCAAAGCCGTCAGATGCTCCCGGAGATTCGATGAAACCTGCTCGATATTCTCGATATGCCTCCGAGGATAACGGACCAGAACCACGTCGCTCACCGCTTCCGCGGTCAGCGCATATTCATCGGCCCATGCGAAACCGAAATAATCATTCGGAAGGCAGAAATCCGCGATCTGTCGGCGACCGTCGGAGAGGAGCTTGCACAGGCGCACCGCGCCGCTCACGACTCCATAGGAAAAGTTCGCAGAATCGCCGTCGCTGAAAACTGTCTGGTTGCGGTCGAACCGCAGCGTCGTACCGAGCCCTTGCAACAAAGAAACACTGTCCCGGTCCATGATATGGTCGCGAGCGGGCCGTTCGAGAGACGCCGGGATATCGTCGTGATAGCCGCGTGCTTGCTGCGGAATGTAAGGTAGATGGGCTGAGTGGGCAGCGCTGACCGTAGCGGACATTCGGAACCCCTTTTCACATTGCACGTAACCCCGAAGGCCTTGTGCTTCTGATTGAGTAGCCGTACCACGCCTCCTTGAAGGAGAAAATTAGAGATTCTACGTAGACAGACGTCCTACCGGCTCAATCGACCGCACTTTCCGCAAGAGCGCGCTTATCGCTTGCGCCAAATCATCGTCGTTCGCCGGCTTCTCGATAAGGGCCCGTGCGCCGGCACGCATTACCCTCTCCCGCGCCTGTGGATCGGCGCGCCCGGTGAGAACGACAGCGGGCAAGGAGATATCCGACTCTTTCAGATGTTTCAGAAGTTCGGCGCCCGCTCATGCCTGGCATATGCAAGTCGAGCAACAGACAGCAGGAAAGGCCATCGCGTTCGCGAGACCGATCATCGCCGAGAAAATGATGCGCAGATGAATAGTGAGAAAAGCGCTCCAACGCTTCCCGCGCGAGAGACGCGCGAATATAAAGTGGAAACGATATCGGCATCGGAAAAATGCCCAGCCGCAGCCTCGTTCAAACGCCCACTCTCATAAAAAATTTCGTGTGCGTCTTCCAATGATTCGAAAGCTTGTCGTTCCCAGGGCTCGATCCCGAAAATGACAATCTTCATCCGGTCACCTCACGTGCAGCTTGACCGCTCATTTCGTTCCTGGCGTCACGTTCGCGTTCTGCCTGCGCAACCACGCGTTTCACCGTGAGAAAGCTGTCCGGGCTCACCGAGATCGAGTCGATTCCGTGCTCGACGAGGAAGCGCGCGAACTCGGGATGGTCGCTCGGCGCCTGGCCGCAAATGCCGGTATGCGTTCCGCTCTTGCGCGCCTTGGCGAGCAAGTCGGCGATGGCGACCGTCACTGCCTTGTTTTGCTCATCGAACAGCGTGCTCAGAGCAGCACTGTCGCGGTCAACGCCGAGCACGAGCTGAGTCAGATCGTTTGAGCCGATGGAGAAGCCATCGAACCGTTCGGCATAGTCTTCGGCCAGAATGATATTGGAGGGAACTTCCGCCATGACGTAGACCTCAAGCCCATTGCGACCGCGATTGAGTCCATTCTCCGACAGCACCTTGAGCACATTGTCCGCCTCCTCGATGGAACGGCAGAAGGGGATCATGACGACAATGTTGTCGAGGCCGATCTGTTCGCGCGCGAAGCGCACCGCACGGCATTCCAGGTCGAAGCCCTCGCGGTATCCCTCGCTGTAATAGCGGCTCGCTCCGCGCCAGCCGAGCATAGGGTTTTCCTCCTTCGGCTCAAAGGCAGCGCCGCCGATCAACCGGGCATACTCGTTGGTCTTGAAGTCGCTCATGCGCACGATCACGGGTTTGGGATGATGCGCTGCAGCGATCCGGGCCATGCCGCGCGCGAGCGTCTCCACAAAATACTCGGTCTTGTCCTTGTAGGACTGGGTCAGCTCGGCAATTTGCCGACGCGCATCCTTGTCATCGAGTTTTTCATAGCGAACCAGGGCCATCGGATGAATCTTGATCAGATTCCCGATGATGAACTCCATGCGGGCGAGCCCGACGCCGTCGGTCGGCAGCAGCCACCAGCGAAATGCAGCGGACGGATTTCCCAGATTCAGCATGATTTTTGTGCGAGTCTTCGGGATGTCGGCGATGTCGATCTCGCGCACCTCGAAGTCGGCGACACCCGAATAGACGTGTCCTTCGTTGCCTTCGGCGCAGGACACTGTCACCTCGCCCCCGTCTTTGAGGGTCGCGGTGGCCTTTCCGGCGCCAACGATGGCGGCAAGGCCAAGCTCGCGGCTGACGATGGCGGCATGACTGGTGCGGCCACCATGATCGGTCACGATGGCGGATGCCTTCTTCATGATCGGAACCCAATCGGGATCGGTCATACCGGTCACGAGAACGGAGCCAGGCTTGAACCTGCCGATCTCAGCCGCGCTCTTGAGGCGACAGACCTTGCCGGTTGCGATCGTATCGCCGATGGCCAATCCAGAGACCAGCCGGCGGCCTTTCTTCTTCAGCCGGTAGGTCTTGAGCGTGCCCACGTCCTTGCGCGATTGCACGGTTTCGGGACGTGCCTGCACGATCGCCAACTCGCCGGTCTCACCGTCCTTGGCCCATTCGATGTCCATGGGCTGGCCGTAGTGCGTCTCAATGGCGCAAGCCCAGCGCGCGAGTCTTAATATCTCATCGTCGTTCAACACGAACGATGCACGTTCCTTCCTGGTGGTATCGACGAGCTTCGACCTGACCTGGTTGCCGGTCGCGTAGATCATCTTCTTGGCTTTGCTGCCGAGCGTCTTCTCGATGATCGGCTGCAGCGCCGTGTTATCCAGCAACGGCTTGAAGACGTGATATTCGTCAGGCCCGACCATGCCCTGAACCACGGTCTCACCCAAGCCCCAGGCGCCGTTGATCAGGACGCTACGGGGAAAGCCGCTTTCGGTGTCGATGGAAAACATCACGCCCGCGCCGGCCCTGTCGGAGCGGACCATCGCCTGCACCCCGACCGAAAGGGCCACCTTCATATGCTCAAAGCCGTTGTTGATGCGGTAGACGATGGCCCGGTCGGTAAACAGCGAGGCGTAGCAGCGCTTACAGGTCTCCAGCAGCGCCTTTTTCCCGCGAACGTTCAGGAAACTCTCCAGCTGGCCGGCAAAGCTTGCTTCCGGCAGATCTTCCGCCGTGGCACTGCTGCGCACGGCAACACTGGTCGCCTTGCGGTCGGCACGCTCCGTCATCTCGCGATAAGCGCGCGTAATGGCTTCCTCAAGCGGAGCCGGAAATCTAGCCTGGAGGACCATCTTGCGCGCAGCCTTGCCGACTTGAGGCAGGTTGCTTCCGTCCGCATTCAACTCAGCGAGCTTGGCTGCGAGGCGGTCGGTCAGGTCGTTCGCCTCAAGAAAACTCCAGTAGGCATCCGCCGTCGTTGCAAAGCCGTCCGGCACATTGATCCCGGCGTCCTTGAGCTTGCCGATCATCTCACCAAGAGAAGAGTTCTTGCCGCCGACGATTGCCGTATCCGAACGGTTTAGGCCCGAGAACCAGCGGATCAAGGGGGTGGTCTCGTTCATCGCCTCGTCTCCACTGCGGCACTTATGGCCCTGTTGTCTTCGCGATCGCGCTCCGCCGGCTTGCTCGGCCCGGCGCGGTCCGCGCCAGGTGCCGGTAATCCCCGCAGCACGCCACATCGCTCGGATCGGAAGCAAAGGATTTGCTCCCGATCCGAAGGGCATCGAGGTCGGCCTTAATGTTTAAATTTGCCACCGGCAGCGCATCCGCACCTTGATCTGGCGCAAATCGGTGGGCAATGCCGTGGCGAAAATGCACTGGCCCGCATCTTGATGTCTCAACCGCGCTCCGACGCGCCGACCCGCGACAAAATCAGAAATTGCCAACACAAATAGATGCCGATCAGCCCTTCAAGCGATGGATAGGAAACTGGAGATGCCGGGACGAAGAAGAATGGTGCGAGGGGCGGAATCAAGTGCCTCGGAGACCCTTCTTATTTATGTGCCCGAATTTCTCGATACCGACAGAAAGCGCAACGCCGCAGTCTGTGGACGGTTCAGTTCAACAGACCACTGTGCAGTTGCCTGAATTGAGTGTGACACACAGGTGTGCTAGACAGCCTCAAACAGTCAAGTCAAGCCTTTGTTATCGCTACTTTTTTGTTTGACGGACGAGCGGGTCCTGCTTCCGAATGTCGCCGGACCGGCTCGCCTGCTCGCCTTGGACGGAGGGGGTAGCGAACGGTCATGCGTGAGAGCCGCGAGCCGGCGCCATGTTCAAGGAGACGAGAAGGGATGCTCAAACCGATCAATATCTGGCTGGTGCGGATGGCGGTCGTTGCGCTGGTCGTCGCCGCTGCCGTCGCTGCTTGGTGGTTTCTTCAACCTAAAGGGCTGCCCGACGGATTCGCCGCCGGCAACGGCCGGATCGAGGCGGTCGAGATCGATATCGCGGCCAAGACCGCAGGCCGGGTCCGGGAGATCCTGGTCAACGAAGGCGATTTCCTCCGCGCCGGTCAAGTTTTGGCAAGAATGGACACGGCTGTGCTGGAGGCGCAGCTCCGGGAGGCCGAGGCGCAGCTACAGCGCGCGCGGATATCGGTCGAGACGGCAACAAGCCTGGTGACACAGCGCGAAGCCGAGAGAGAGGCTGCCCAGGCGCTCATCGCCCAGAGGAAAGCCGAGCTCGACGCGGCGCAAAGGCGGCTCGCCCGCTCCCGGGAGCTCGCCCCGAAAGGCGCTGTGCCCGAGTCGA
>JAGUWA010000205.1 GCA_020062605.1 Parvibaculum sp.
GGCGAGTGCATACCAGGCCAGCGCGCGGGCGGGGTCGCGTTCGACGCCGAGGCCCTTCTCGTACATGACGCCGAGATTGTACCTCGCGACGGGAACGCCCGCGACGGCGGCTGCATGGAACCAGAAGGAGGCTGTCTTGTAGTCCTGCGGGATGCCGTCGCCTCCGAGATACATGAAGGCGGTATTCACCTGCGCGGAAACGAGACCGCCATGTGCGGCGCGTTCGTAGAAATAAAGCGCGCGCTCCGGGTCGCGCTCGACGCCCAGCCCCTTGCGAAGGAGCAGCGCGACATTGCGCATGGCCGCGAGATCGTCGCGCTGCGCGAGCGGAAGCCAGATGTCGTAGGCGCGGGCGTAATCACCTTCGTCGTAGGCTGTGACGCCCTTGTCGAAGCGGGCCGCGATCTCGGCCCTGGTCGGACCGGTTTGTTCGACTTGTTCCTGGACGGTAGCACCGGGGGCCGCCCTTGGTGCGGCAGGAACAAGGGCAAGGAACAGGCCCGGTAGAAGGAGCCCGGATCGAAGGGTGAACCAGAGAAATCGCATAACTACCGGTCCACCCTCCGTGTTTCGGTCAATTCTGTATCTGCCAGGATCCATCCGGCTGACGGCAGGCCGTGCCGCGAGCCTGTTCGCTGCGCCCGTCTACATAGATCGTCTGCGTGTATTCCCGGCAGTTATAATTGTTCTGCTGGTAGGCGGGATAGGGCGTAACCGTACCATAGTGTCCGGTGTCCGGGTTGGTCCAGCGGACGGGTTGGTTGGACTGGCCGCTCTCCAGCGCGTTGTAAGTCGTTTGGCCCATGTACTGGCGGTCGGCGCGGTCGAGCGACTTGCCAATTTCACTGCCGATCAGGGCGCCAAGGAGGACACCCGCGCCGGTTGCCCAGAGCCGTCCTGTGCCGCTGCCGATCGCCTGACCGGCGAGGCCGCCCGCCACAGCGCCGCCAACCGTGCCGACGGTCTGTTTGTTGATGCCGCCATTGCCGTACATGCTCTGGTCGCATGCGGCGAGCGACAGCGCCATCGCGCCGATGGCTATGCCTTTAACGAATTTCATGGTGATCAATCCTGTGCGTTGGTCGCCCCCAAGCGATATAAGACTTACCTATATAGGAGCCAGATTGTGGCAAGAATGGAGCGGAGAGCTGCGGCAAAAAGCGCGGAAAATGGCGCTTTTCAAAGCATTTCCGGCTGATGGACAGGTTATGAGCGACACAGTGGCCGAAACGGAGGAGAGCCGGATATTCGAGGGTGACGACCCGATTGCGCTGTTTCACGAATGGATGAAGCTTGCGCGCGAGAAGGAACCCGAGGATGCGAACGCGGTGGCGCTGGCGACGGCGGATGCCGACGGCTTTCCCGATGTCCGGATGGTGCTGCTGAAGGATGTGGACGAGCAGGGATTCGTTTTCTACACCAACCTCGAAAGCATCAAGGGATTGGAATTAAAGGAAAATCCGAGCGCCGCCTTGTGCTTTCACTGGAAGAGCCTGCGTCGCCAGGTGCGCGTTCGCGGCACCGTGACCCGTGTTTCGGACATCGAGGCGGATGCCTATTTTGCGACCCGTGCACGCGACAGCCAGATCGGTGCATGGGCTTCGAAGCAGTCGCGGCCGCTGGAGGGGCGTTTCGAACTGGAGAAGCAAGTCGCTGTTTTTGCAGCGAAATTCGGACTGGGCAAGATTCCGAGACCACCTCACTGGAGCGGCTTCCGCATTGCGCCGCGACGCATCGAATTCTGGCGCGACAGGCCCTTCAGATTGCATGATCGCCTTGTTTTCAAACGGGAATCTCCCGCAGACGGGTGGCAAACCGAGAAGCTCTATCCCTGACCGTCATTGAAATGTCATCAAACTGTCACAAACCTCACGGGGCATGGACCGACGCATGAGCGCCGCCGACACCGCGAAAAAAGATATCCCCGAAAACGCGCCCGGGAACGTCGCGCCGGAATATGAACGGCTGATGCGGCGCGCGACGCTCGCCGCCGTCGCGGTCGCGGTCATTCTGATCGCGCTGAAGGGGACGGTCTTCTGGTTCACCGGATCGATCGCGATGCTCGGCACGCTGACCGACTCGCTCCTCGACGGCGCTGCCTCGCTCCTCAATCTCTTCGCGGTGCGCGCCTCGCTTGCGCCCGCAGACCGGGAACATCGTTTCGGCCATGGCAAGGCGGAGGCGCTGGCGGGGCTCGGCCAGTCGATCTTCATTTTCGGCTCGGCGGGCTACATCGTCTTCGAAGCGGTGAGGCGGCTCCTCGACCCGCAGCCGGTCGACTATTCGGGAGCGGGCATCGCCGTCGTCGTCATCGCCATCGTGCTGACGCTCGCCCTCGTCGCCTATCAGCGGCATGTGGTAAGCGAGACGCGGTCGCTCGCCATCGAGGCGGACTCGATCCACTATCGCGGCGACCTTTTCATGAACCTCTCCGTGATCGCCGCGCTCGTGCTCTCCGGCTATCTCGGCCTCCACTGGGCGGACCCGGCCTTCGGCATCCTGATCGCGGCACTCATCTCCTGGAGCGCGGCGAAGATCGTGATCAACGCCTTCGACCAGCTCATGGACCGCGAGTTCTCGGAAGAGGACCGCGATCGCATCATGGACATTGCGCGCCAGCACCCGGAGGTCGTGAACCTGCACGAATTGAGGACGCGCACCTCCGGCATCTACAGCTTCATCCAGTTCCATCTCGAACTGGACGGCAAGATTTCGCTGACGGAGGCGCACCGGATTTCGGACGAGGTGGAGAGCGAAGTGATGACGGCCTTTCCGGGTGCCGAAGTCATCATCCACCAGGACCCGGCAGGCATGGAAAAGCTGACCCGCCTGCAGCGCACGTGAACGGACGCCCCGTTTGACCGACTTGCCCGAGAATGCCGAACTGCTCGACTTCCTTGCGAAGCCGGAAGCTTACGGCCTGGATGCATGCGAGGAGATAAGGCGCATCGACACGCATGCCTCGCATGTGTTCCTGGCAGGCAAGCGCGCCTACAAGATGAAAAAGCCCGTGAGGTTCACCTTTCTCGATTTCTCGACGCTCGAGAAACGGAAGGCGGCCTGCGATCACGAGGTGGAACTGAACCGCCGCACCGCGCCGGACATCTATCTGGGGGTGGTGCCGGTGCGCCGCGTGGGGCGCGGTTTCCGCCTTGGCGGCGAGGAAGGCGAGATCGCCGAATATCTCGTGGAGATGAAACGCTTCGGCGACGAGGGGCTTCTCGCGACGCTGGCGGAGAAGGGCGAATTGACGCTTCCGCCGGTGGAGGAGCTTGCTGGCGCCGTCGCCGGATTTCACCGCAAGGCGGAACGGGCGCCCGGCTTCGGCGGCGCGGAGGGCATCGCCCGGATCGTCGCGGGAAGCACGGAGGACATGAAGGAGAGCCTCGGGCTTGTGCTCGATGCGGAGAAGGCGCGCTTCGTGACGGCGGCGAGCGGGAAGGAAATCGAAAGGCTGCGCACGCTTCTCGATGCGCGCGCCGAAGCGGGGCTGGTGCGTCATTGCCACGGCGACCTTCATCTCGGCAATGTGACGATGGTGGAAGGCCATCCCGTCATTTTCGATTGCGTCGAGTTCAACGACCATATTGCGCGCATCGACACTCTCTACGATCTCGCCTTCCTGCTGATGGACCTCGCCTTCCGCGGCGAACGCGACGCGCGGCTTCGCGGCTTCGCCAACCGCGCGCTCAATGTCTATCTCGATCATCTGACGATGGAGGAGATCGACGCCGCGACGCGGGGCCTTGCGTTGCTGCCGCTCTTCGTCTCCATGCGGGCCGTGGTCCGCGCCAAGGTGACGGCGGTTCAGGCGAAAGGCGAGGGCGATGAGGGAAAGCGCGATCTCGCACGCGCCTATCTCGATTTCGCCGTCCGCGCGTTGA